>JBOGIG010000169.1:0-7298 GCA_050742455.1 Acidimicrobiales bacterium | reverse complement strand
GCCGACCTGGCCGAGCTGGTGGCGATGGCGGCCGCCCACGACGCCGGTGCCTTCGTGGCCGCCCTCGCGCGGGCGACCGAGTTCAGGCGGTTCCGGGCGGCCGACGTGCGCTCGATCCTCGCCGCCGGGGCGGGCGTGCCCCGACCCCGGGGCCCCGGTGACGCCCTCATCGTCGACCTGCCCGCCGTCGGCACCGGCTCACTCGACGACTACGCCGTCGGCGGTGTGTCATGAACACCACGCCGCCCGCCCTCCCCGCCGACCTGGAGGCAGGCCTGCGTCGGTTGCGTCTCGGCGCCATGCGACGCCTGGCCCCCGAGCTGGTGGTGGTGGCCAAAACCCAGCGCTGGAAACCCGAGGAGCTCTTGCGCACCCTCATCGAGGCCGAGATCACCTCACGCGACGCCTCCAACGCCCGGGGCCGCATGAAGGCTGCTGCCTTCCCGGTCAAAAAGATCCTCGACGAGTTCGACGTCGCCGCCTCGTCGGTGCCCCAGGCCACCTTCGACTACCTGGCCGGTCTCGAATGGATCGACGCACGCGAGAACCTGTGTCTCGTGGGCCCAGCCGGGACAGGGAAGTCCCACCTGCTCGTCGCCCTCGGCCACCACGCCGTCGACGCCGGCAAGCGGGTCCGTTACTTCGCCGCCACCGACTTAGTCGAGACCCTCTACCGCGGTCTTGCCGACAACTCGGTGGGCCGGGTCATCGAGCAGATCTTGAAGGCCGATCTGGTCCTGATCGACGAGATCGGCTTCGCCCCTATGGACGACACCGGCGCCCAGCTGTTTTTCCGGCTGGTCGCCGCCGCCTACGAGACCCGGTCCCTCGGAATCGGCTCGCACTGGCCGTTCGAGGACTGGGGACGCTTCCTCCCCGAGCACACCACCGCGGTCAGCCTCCTCGACCGGCTCTTGCATCACAGTGTGCTCGTCGTCACCTCCGGCGAGTCGTTCCGGCTCAAGGAGTCCCGGCGGAAGGCAGGTGGCACCAGACTCACGTAGGGTTAAACATCACCGCGAGAGGTGCGGACTTCTCGTGGCCAAAACCGCGGACTGGAAACCGGCCACGGACACCGCATGAGGCTGTCGACCAGCCTTCGGATCTGATCGCTGTCCCAAACGAACTCCCGTTGAATTGCCGGGGGCAGATACTCCTTGTGGCGGATGCCATCGAGAATGTCTTTGACCGATATGGGCGGCTGGAAGCTCATTTCCTCTCCTCCTCGCCTCCGAGTACCGGTCGGATCCGGGACGCTAACACGACCCCTTCATGGTCCGAAGTCCTACCTCGGCTGTTACGACCGGATCAGGATAGGGATGATCGTCGTTTCGGGGGTCTTGTGATCGCTACTATCAAGCGGGAAGATGTTCTCCAATTAATGGGCGTTCGTCGATATAGCGAACAGTGCTGTTTTTACGAACCTCTCTCTGGTACTATGTATTCGTGACCTTGGCGAACACCGTAGATCTAGAGAACGATCTGGTCAGCCGGGCCGTCGATTGGCTTGCCAGAGCCGTACCCACCGGCTGGACGGTCGAGATCAACTCCACTGCCTACGGGGTCCCGAACCTCCCGGAACCCCAGAGGCTGGACCGCGCCATCGATATCACCACCAACCAGAGCATGCGGGGTACTCTGATCGTCGAGGCCAAGCGCTCCTTCACCCCGCGCGACGTAGACATCTTCAACCAGTCCCTGGCTCGGCAACTGCGTACCGTTGGCCACAACGCACCCATTCTCGTGGTCTCAGAGTGGCTTGGCCAGCGCACCCGCGAGCTGTTGGAGGAGCAGGGGATCAGCTATCTCGACCTCACCGGCAACGCCCTGATCCGGTTGGACAACCCGGCTGTGTTCATCCGGTCGATGGGTTCTGCGCGGGCGCCGAAGCCTGTCCAACGTGGCACCGTGCGGCTCCGAGGGGCGAAGGCCGGGCGCGTCCTGCGCCTTTTGCTGGATGTCCGACCCCCGTTTGGGGTCCGGGAGGTCGCGTCTGCGACCGGGGTGGCCGTGAGCTATGTCTCGCATCTGCTGGACTTCTTCGACCAGGAGGCGCTGATCGAACGCTCGAAGCGACGGCGAGTCGAGTCAGTGGACATCCCCCGCCTCCTGCGGCGGTGGGGTAACGAGTACGACGTCTATCGAACCAATGAGACCAGCAGCTACGTGGCCCGCCAGGGGGCCCAACAAGTCTTAGAGCAGATTCGGGGGAGTGCCGCACTCAGTACCCCCGTGGTAGTGACAGGGTCATTCGCGGCGGTGCGGCTGGCGCCGGTCGCCGCGCCTTCACTTCTTGCCCTCTATTGCAACGATCCCGATGCGCTCGCCGTGCCACTCGATCTGCTCCCTGCCGACGAAGGCAGCAACGTCGCTCTCCTGAAGCCGTACGACCGGGTCGTCTGGGATCGCACTTCCACTGCGGATCGAATCTCGTATGCGGCGCCGTCGCAGGTGGCTGTTGACTGTCTCACGGGCAACGGGCGCATGCCCGCCGAAGGAGACGCGCTTCTGAATTGGATGACCCAGAACGAGAGCGCCTGGCGTCTGCCAGCCCTGGTGAAGGAACCGGCAACCCCCAAGCCATGACCGAGCTTTCGCCGCTGGATGCCACCTACATTGCCGCGCGGCGCGTCCTGTTAGACGCGCTGATCGCCCTGGCGGATCACGACCATGCCGTGATCGTCGCTGGCGCCCAGGCAATCTACCTCCGCACCGGAAACGCCGACCTTACGATCACCGTCGCCCCGTTCACGACCGATGGGGACCTAGCGCTCGACCCTCGCAGCCTCGGAGACGATCCCGAGCTGGAGACTGCCATGGCGGGCGCGAACTTCGAGCTCCGTCCCCAGGACAACGGCCACATCGAGCCTGGGGTCTGGACGGGCGTCACCTGGGTAGGCGGGCAATGTTTCGAGATACCTATTGATCTCATCGTGCCGGAGGCCGTCGCTCCAAAAGGTGGGCGGCGGGGGGCCAGGCTCGGTGTCCACGGGAACCGCGCCGCTCGCCGAGCGGTGGGCTTGGAGGCAGCGTTGGTCGACCACGGACCGATCGAGATCGCTGCGTTGGAGGGCGGAGACGACCGGCGCGTAATCGCCAACGTGGCCGGCGAAGCCGCGCTCCTCGTAGCGAAGATGCACAAACTCCACGACCGCGTCGCCAGCGGCCGCAGTGACCGACTCGATGACAAGGACGCAGCGGACGTCATCCGACTGATGCAGGCCACGTCTCCGCGCACAGTCGGCACCAGAATTGCGGGCCTATGCGGGGACGGCTTAGCTGGCACGGTGTCCACGGAGGCGGTCGGCTACCTCGAGGAGTTATTTGGACGCCGTGGTCGGGTCGGGATCCAGATGGCAGCATCAGCGCTCCGCTTGGGACTTCCCGAGGACCGAGTCGAGGCGCTGTCAGTTGCATACACCAGCGTCCTCGTAGAGGTGGTTCGCTCCGAGACCTCACAGTCACCAATGGATGATTCTTAGATTTGCCACCTCTAGTGCCTGACGCCACCGCAATGGTTCGACTGCGACAACGGTGGTGGAGTCGATCCTCGACAACCTCGTACCAGTGAGTCGAGCTGGGATTGAGCCCCGACGCCAGGCCCGTCGAATAACGACTCAGGCTCTGCTGTCCAAGGAGGTGCTTGCACTTGCTTTCGGCATGACGGTGGTCATCATCGTTCTCCTTCTCGGGATCAGAGCACTCCTCAGCCTCACCGGAAGCGGCTGGAGTCCCACAACCTTCGGCTTCATCCTCGGCGTAGTTGCCGCATCCGTGCCCTGGGCGATGTGGAGCGCCGTTACTCAGACTGATGGCTCATGGTCGTGGCGGGTGGGGGCTAAAGCCGAGCGTCTCACGGCTGGCGCGCTTCGCCGTCTTGGGCCCCGTTGGCGTTTCCATTACGACATGGTCTTCTACGGGGGCAAGATCGATGCCAAGGCGTGGATCACCGACGTCGACTCGGTAGCCATCGGTCCGGCTGGAGTACTAGCCGTCTCGACGAAGTGGACGAGCGATGCGGTTGTCCTCAGTGCTGACGACGAATGGGTCCGGCTTGTCGCCGGGCGCGCTGCTCGTCAAGCCGAGTTATTGGCTCCGATGCTCCGGCAGAAGGTTTCGGACGTTCGGATCTGTCCGCTGGTAGTCGTCTGGGGCCCGAACGTACGCAGCTCCAGTGTGCCGGTTACTACGGTGACGGTGCCCAGAAGTGACTTCGGCCGCGTAAGCGTGGTCGCTGGCAACCGCCGAGACGAATGGTTGGCACGATTCGCCAGTCAGCGCTTGTCCGATGAGCAGATCGGCGTGCTTGACCACGTTGCTGGCGAATGGATCGACAGTCACGACGAGCGTCACGCCCGCAACGCCGATGCTCGGGTCCGAGCCCAGAGAATGGTCCGGTGGGCTGAGATAGGCGCGCTCGCCTCAGCCGCGACTGCGGTGGCAGCTAGCGGGTGGCTCATCGCTGCCGACCTCAGCCATCCCGTCCTGCGCGCACTCGGGCGGTTCATTCATTACGGGGGTGGGGCCGTCGGTGCCGCGTTCCTCCTCGGGCCGGTCGCGGCCGCTCTCGCCGCGTTCACATGTCGGCGGCCATGAGATCCTCCCCATAGACGGACAAATTTCTCCCCGCTGACGGACACCAAAACTCCCCAGTGGCGGCCAGGAGTTCTCCCCAGAGCTGATTGTCCGCCACCGTCGGTGACCATCCACCGGCGGCGTGGCCCCTCCTCGAAGGCTGGTTGGTGACGAACCACCGACCCTGAGGAGGGACCACACATGAAGTCTGACGAGGAAATCATGGAGATACTGGAAGCTTTTGATCTGACCCGGTCGTATCGCGATGCCGCCGAACTGGCAGGATGCGACCACCACACCGTCGCCCGCTGGGTAGAGCTGCGTGAGCGAGGTGAGTTGTCCCCGCAGTCCGTTCTCCGGGACCGGCTCGTCGCCCCGTTCATCGAGAAGCTCGAGGAGTGGGTCGACCTGTCCAACGGCAAGGTGCGCGCTGACATCTGCCACGACAAGCTGGTAGCCCTCGGCTACAGGGGGTCTGAGCGCACCACCCGCCGGGCGGTGGCCGCGGCCAAGAAGACCTATGGGGCCGGGCGCCGCCGGCTGTTCCGACCCTGGGTCCCAGAACCGGGCATGTGGTTCCAGTTCGACTGGGGCGACGGTCCGCTGGTCGGCGGCACCATGAAGACCTGGCTGTTCTGTGCCTGGCTGGCCTGGAGCCGGTTCCGGGTGGTGATCCCGGTGACCGACAAGACGCTGCCCACCCTCGTCGCCTGCATCGATTCGACGCTCCGCCGATTTGACGGTGTGTCCACCTACGCACTCACCGATAACGAACGGACGGTGAGCACCGACCATGTGGCCCGCATCCCGATGCGCCATCCGCTGATCGTCGGCCTCGGGCGACACTACGGACTGACCGTGGCGACGTGTGTCATTCGAGACCCCCAGTCCAAAGGTGGGTCCGAGGCAACCGTCCGGGTGGCCGAGGCCGACCTCGTGCCCACCGACGCCAACCTATTGCCGGCCTACACGTTGTTTGCAGAGCTGGCAGAGGCCTGCGAGGCGTTCTGTGTCGAGGTGAACGGGAGGGTCCACCGGGTGACCCGCCGGATCCCGGCCGAGATGTTGGCCGAGGAGCGCTCAGCCCTCCACCCCTTGCCGGCCCGCCCGTTCACGGCGTGCTTCGGGGTGACCCGCATGGTCGGGGCCAACGTTCCGGTCATCAGCTTCGACGCCGGGAGCTACTCGGTGCCCCACGCCTTTCGGGGTGAGGTCGTCTGGGTGCGTCCCCATGGCGACGAGGTGGTGATCACCGCCGTCGGCGATGCCGGACCGGCCGAGGTGGCCCGCCACGAGCGCGGTGGGCCCGGGAACCCCCGCTATGTCGACGAGCACTTCGGTCCTGCGCCCGAAGGGCCACTCGACCGGACGCCGAAGCCGAACACCCAGGCCGAGGCCGCCTTTCTGGCCATCGGTGCGGGGGCAGCCCTGTGGTTGACCGAAGCCGGAGCGGCCGGGACGACCCGGGCCCGGGTCAAGATGGCCAATGCCGTCAGCCTGGCCGCTCTGCACGGAGCAGCTGTCGTCGACCGGGCATTGGCCCAAGCAGCGGTGCTGGGCCGGTTCGCCGAGGGCGACCTGGCCTCGATCCTCTCCCACCAGGCCGGTGGGGAATCCGGCGAGGGACAGCGAGCAGGCGAGGGCCATTCGCTGCAGCCCGGGACCTCCTCGTGGAACGAGTTCGGACAATGAGCCTTCTTTCCAACCACATCCCACCCGTTGCCGTCGTCGTTGAGGGTTACCTCGTCGACGACGTCCGCTGGCTGGTGATGGCCGTCGAGGAGTTCGCCGGCTCCGGTGACATCGGTGCGGTCAAAGAGCTGCTCAGGTTCGCCGACCCCAATCTGTCTGCCGACGGGCTGGCCAACGTCGCCGGGCATCTGGCCATCTTGTTGTCTGACCACATCGAGGAGGCACGATGAGGACCCCTGAGCCCCCACCGCTGGCTGACGAGATCGAGACGTTGTTGCGCCGGCTCCGCCTGCCCCACATCCGCCGGGTGGGCCCCGAGGTGATCGCCACAGCCCGGGCCCAGCGCTGGGAACCGGTCGAGGTCCTCAAAGCTCTGCTCACTGAGGAGCTGGCTGGCCGGGAACGGTCGGCCTTGTCGACCCGACGCAAGGCGGCAGCCTTCCCGACGGGCAAGACCTTCGAAGCCTGGGAGCCCAAGTCGTCGTCGATCCCCGCACCCACCCAGAGCTCGCTGCGCACCTTGGAGTGGGTGCGTCGGCGGGAGAACCTGGTGGTGTGCGGACCGAGCGGAACAGGGAAGACCTTCTTTTTGGAGGCACTGGGCCAGACGGCCGTCGAGGTGGGCATGAAGGTGGCGTGGTTCTCCTTGGAGGACCTCGGTGCGCTCGTTCGCCGGCACCGAGCCGACGACACCGTGGGCAAGGCCGTCTCTCGCATCTTGCGGTCGGATTTGGTGGTCGTCGATGACATCGGGCTACTTCCAGTTTCACCCGACGCGGCCGAGGGCCTATACCGGCTCGTCGACGCTGCCTATGAGAAGCGGTCGGTGGCGGTTTCGAGCAATCTCCATCCCGCCGGCTTTGACGAGCTGATGCCCAAGACTTTGGCCACAGCGACCGTCGATCGTCTCTTGCACCACGCCCATCTCTGCCAGACCGGCGGAGAGAGCGTGCGGCTACAACAGGCCACGGCCGGAAAGGGGGTGACGCCACTGACGTGACCACACCGGGTGAACCCGCTGGCCGCCACTG
>JBOGIG010000168.1:0-1820 GCA_050742455.1 Acidimicrobiales bacterium | reverse complement strand
CCCGTGCGAGGCACCTACGCGGCCACGTCATGGCGCTGGGCGTCGCTCTTTCGGAAGCGCACCGCGAAAGCCGTCCAGTAGGTTCCGCTCGGCCCACGATCGGCTCCCTGATCGAACGTGATCTCGGTGCCATGAGCCCGCGCGATGTTCTGTGCGGATGCGAGTCCGTAGCCCATCCCCTCGCTGCTCAACGCACGTGCAGCACGTCCGCGGAAAAAAGGATCAAAGATCCTGGCATTCTCGGCCGCGTCGATCTTCGGCCCGTAGCCCTCCACGACCAGTTCGAGCTCATCCTGATCCTCTCGGACACACACTCGAACCTCCGTGCCGGTCGGCGCGTACTTGGTGGCGTTATCGATGAGCGTATGCGGAATGATGCTCAGCGCACGGACGTTGCCATACACCGAGCCCCACGTGCGCCCATGGATTCCTAAGTTGATCCCTTTCCGCTTGGCCCGGCTGTCATAGATCCTCACGTACTTGAGCGCGGATCCGTGTAGTCGAAGAGTCCGGTGATCCTTTGCCTCGCGGATTCGCTCGGGCGACTCGAGGAACAACATCGCGTCCAGCTTCTCGTCCATGATGACCGCGGCGTGGTAGATCGCCTTTTCCTGCATGCTCGACCGCTCGAGCTTGTCATCCACCGACAGGCCGGGATGACGCTCCTCGAGGATCACGTTCATGTTCTGGATGATCTGTTGCACGAACTGCTTGTAGTCATGCACCTGCGCGAGCGCTCGTCGGACGTCCGGCCGAAGGGCGTCTATGACCTCCTGCTGATAGGTCTTTGAGTCACGAAACTCCTGTACGACTGCGTCCATGCGAGCACGCATCTGAGCCTCGAGCATCTCGGTCGAATCGCTCGTACGTTCAATCACCCGCTGAAGCTCGTCCTTCCGGACGACCTCGCGGCCAGCCGCCCGCATTTGTTTCCGACGAGCCGGTGTTTCCGGCTGATAGTTCACGACCACGATTCCGGCGATCAGGAGATCGTCGTCCACTCGCTGGTAGTTGACCCCGTATGAGCAGAGCGACAACTGTCGCGAGGACCCCGCCTCGCATTGTCGATCGCACCTACCACACGCCCCAGCCCATCCGATCAGAACACCGGTCCGGCGCTCGCCTCGGAAGACGTGAGGGTACGGGAAGAACTGAAGTGCTAGCTCGTCCACGACGTAATAACCTGAACAGCTACGGAGGCAATTGCAATCACCCGGTCTACGGTGACTCCCTCCCCGATCTTCCGAGACAGATACTTTCGCAACGGCTCAATGTTGCCGGTCCGGATTGCCCGCTGAGCCTTCTCGATCGCCTTCGGTGCCTCAGCAGCATGCGTCCCGAGTTCGGTGGTGATGCGGGATACGTAGAAGCCCATGGAGAACCGCTCGCCGAGCAAACGATCAACCGTGCGCTTGAACTCCACATAGTCGCTCGTTTTCGCCAACACATGGTCGGCCATCCTGAAGAACGGCTGGTACTCCAACGAGAGTTCCTCGTTGGAGTACGCCACAACGATTTGGGCTGGTGACGTTTCGCGGACGTGCTTGAGTAACCCAAAACCTTCGTCAGCCGATTCCGCTCTCCCTACACCACGGAGATCCAGGAGTATCAAGTCGAATTCGCCGGTTTCAAGCGGACGTAGGTCGGTAACCTCGGCCCACTGCTGGATGGTGTAGCCGTCGCGCTCGAAGAGCGTGAGGTACGGGAAATCCCCATCGTCGATCACGAGGATCCGCGACCGCCGGACAATTTCGCCGTGGTCGACCTTTGGCCATTCTCTCCCTCGGTTGAGCAGGGACATCGCACCAAGAATATCTCCG
>JBOGIG010000167.1:0-3144 GCA_050742455.1 Acidimicrobiales bacterium | reverse complement strand
ATGAGTTGCGGTACTTCTGAGGACGATTGACCATGGCGCGACGACGGCTCGGAAAACATCAGGTTGAGGAAGCGGAAATCAACATCACGCCGATGTTGGACATGATTTTCATTCTGCTCATCTTTTTTATCGTGACGAGTTCCTTCGTTCATGTGGTGGGTCTGCACGTCAGCCGACCCAGCCAATCCAAGCAGCAGGTCGTCAAGAAGAGCAAGATCGTGCTCATCCAGATCCAGCGCGACGGCAGTATCGTCATGGACGGCAGGGAACTTACGCTGGCCTCGGTGCGGGCCGAGGTGGAAAAAGACCTGGCCGCCAATCCGACGGCGCAGGTGGTCGTTGCCGCCAACCCCGGCGCTAATGCCGGCGTTCTGGTGAGCGCGATAGACCAGGCGCGTCAGGCCGGGGCGGTAAAGGTATCCATTGCGGCGACGGAGAGTTAGCGGCATCGGCATGGCCGAGCCGGCAACGTAAGCGTCGCGACTATTGGCGCAAGTGATTGAGATTAAATGAAATATCCGTCCAAAACGGCCGCAAACAGGGAACGCCAACGCGCGTTTTCTTTTGACATTTCCCGGTTTTGAGGGAGTAATATACAAGGCATGGCTAGACGACACGCAAGTACGGAAGAGGAGGCGGAAATCAACATCACGCCGATGTTGGATATGGTCTTCATTCTGCTCATTTTTTTCATTGTCACTTCTTCGTTTGTGCGGCTGCCGGGGGTAAGCGTCAACAAACCTTCGGCCGTTACCGCAAAACAGTTGAATTCCAGCATTCTGATCGGCATTACCGAAGGCGGGCAGATCTGGATGAACAAGCAGCACGTTAGTCTTGACCAGGTGCCGGCTTTGGTGGAGGCGGCTCGTGCCCAGGCGCCCAACGGCGACGTGGTAATCATCACCGACAAGGACGCGCCCACCGGGGCCGTGCTCAAGGTGATGGGTCAGGCCACGCTGGGCGGGGCGACCAATATCGCCATCGCCGCCGAACAGCCCGCGGAGGGAGGTTGAGCATGCGCGCCTTTCTGGATTTTCGCTTTCTCCTCGCCCTGATCGCCGGAACCGTCATCGCCATCGGCCTGTTCCTGTTCATGCACCAGTTGATCGTGAATAATCAGTCGGCGAATAACGCACCGCCCCAGCTCAACCTGGTCAATTTCGTGCAGGTGCAGAAGCAGCCCAATGTCATCAACAAGACACGGGTGCATCCGCCGCCGCCGCCGCCGCCCAAGAAGCCGCCACCGCAAACGAGGATAGAAACCAAGCCGACCTCGCAGGTGCCGACCCAGCATCTGCCGGTCAACATCAAGCTCGATGCGAATTCGATGAACGGTAACGGCGTGTATATCGGTCAGACCGGACCGACCGTGGATGTCTCCGGTTATGCGCCGCTCACCCCGATGGTGCGTTTCACGCCGCCCTATCCGCCGCAGGCGCAGCTGCAGGGTGTCACGGGAACCGTGAATACCTGTTTCACGGTGGAGCCGGACGGTACAGTGGCCAATCCGCACGTCAAGCACGCCAGCTCGCCAGCGGCGCGGGCATTGCTCAGCCAGGAAGCCTTGCGGGCCATTCTGCACTGGAAGTTCTTCCCCAAGAAGGTAAACGGCAAGCCGGTGGCTGCTCCTGCCTGTCAGGACATACAGTTCAAGATGACTCAATAAAACAGTCAGGATGGAGGTAGTTTCCCGATGACGTTCAAGTTGCGCCCAGACCACGTCTTGCCGGCCCTGGCGATCGCCGCACTCACTGCCGTGCTCGCCTTTACCCCCTTGGGGGCGCAGGCCCAGAAAGCGCCGGGAGCGGCAGACAGCGGGAGTGGAACCAACGCCTATACCCTGAGCAAGGCCACCTTTGATGTGGTCACGCGCATCCAGAAGCTGATTGGCAGTGACAATTACAGTCAGGCGATCACTGTGGCGCAAGGCGCCATGCAGAGGGCGCACGGCGAGAGTGACTACGCCGAGGCGCTGATCAATCAGTTGATCGCCCAGGCCTATCTGCTGGAGAAGAACTACGACGCATCCGAACCCTATCTGGAAAAGATCGTCAAGCTGGATGCCCTGCCGCCGCCGGCGCAGGAATCGGTAATTTACGAACTGGCGACAATCTATCTCAGTCAGAGTAAATTCGATCAGTCCATCCATCTCTACCAGCAGGTATTGACGCAGGCGGCGGCGCAAAAGAAGGTACCCGACCCCAGTCTTTACTACCATCTGGGGCTTGCTTATTCCTTCAAAGGCGACTATCAGCAGGCCTACAACTACATCGAGGAAGGCATTCAGAAGCGTCAGAGCGTGGCGGCGGCCGCGAAGGGCAAAAAGAGCAAAGAGGACTCTGAGGAGCAGGCCAAACCGGTACCGAAGGACTGGTACCAGAATCTGTTCATCGTGGTTTACCGGATGAAGAATTACCAGAAGGCCAACGACATCGCCAAGTTCATGGTCGCCAAATGGCCTAACGAAAAGGACTTCTGGAACTACTACGTGAACACGTACCTGTTCCTGAAAGATGACCGCAAGGCCACGGCCGTCTATGCTCTGATGTACAAGCGCGGATTGCTCAAGAGCAGGGACGACTATCTGCAGCTTGTCAGCCTGTACAACGAGCAGCAGGCGCCGTACAAGGCTGCGGAGTTGCTGGCGGAAGCCATAGACAAGGGTATCGTGCCGAAGACGGTGGACAATTACGAACTGCTTGCGAACAGTTGGTCGGCGGCGCAGGAATGGGACAAGGCGCTCGATGCCCTGGGCAAAGAGGCAGCGCTTGCACCCACGGGCGAGGTCTATCTGCGCCAGGCTTCCATCTATCTCAGCCAGCAGCATTATCGCAAGGCGGTGGATGCTGCGCAGGAGGCGATTGACAAGGGCGGACTCGCGCACCCGGGACGCGCCTGGATGATTCTCGGTCAGGCGGCGTATCAGGCGAACGAGGCGAGCACGGCTCTCAAGGCCTTCCACAAGGCGCAGAATTACAAATCGCAGTCCCAGAACGCAAAGGGCTGGATCCAATATGTCATCGCCAACCGCAAGAGTCCCGGCGGCGACGGCTAGCCGACGGCATGGGGAAAACCCCCGACGAAGCACTCGATGCCGCCAGCCTCGCGCAGATAGAACGCTTCTCCTCGGCCCTGTGGCTGGAG
>JBOGIG010000166.1:0-1600 GCA_050742455.1 Acidimicrobiales bacterium | reverse complement strand
GTCCTGGATCAAAATGATAATCACCAGGTAAATGGCATGCCAGCATCCCGAGAAAATGCATTGACCATATTGCTAAACCAAGTAATAAGCCACTAACAATTAGAATTAATGTCTGATAACGCTCATAACGCTGTTTAAAAATTAGTTGTTCCAGCGAAATTGCAAAAAAACAGATAATCACTGCCAAAACAATTGAACCGATCACCAGCGAAATATCGTAATCCATGTGCTCCATAAAGGACTTCCATGCGTATTTATGAAATAACTTGTTTTTATGGTGTCAGATATAAGTTGAGGATATTTTTATGATAAATCCAACCAACACGATCAAGATTCATTCTAGCACTAAACGGTTGTTTTACTATAAATTGGCTTACTTTTTTTACTTTAAAAATCAACCAAATAAAACACGATATTTTGCATATTTCATGAAATAAATCACATAATTAAATCAAAGTGATAAAAAAAATCCTGCCAAATGACAGGATTTTCACTAAAGAAAAAACTTAGTTCTTTTCTTTGTCCACGATTTTGTTGGCTTGAATCCAAGGCATCATCGCACGCAATTTCGAACCTGTTACTTCAATACCGTGTGCTGCATTTTGACGACGACGCGCAGTCATTGACGGATAGTTCAGCGCACCTTCCTGAATGAACATTTTCGCGTATTCGCCAGATTGAATACGTTTAAGTGCATTACGCATCGCTTCACGAGACTGTTCATTGATGACTTCAACACCAGTCACATATTCGCCATACTCAGCATTGTTTGATACAGAGTAGTTCATGTCCGCAATACCGCCTTCGAACATCAAGTCAACAATCAACTTAAGCTCGTGCAAGCATTCGAAGTATGCCATTTCTGGTGAATAACCCGCTTCAACCAAAGTTTCGAAGCCCATTTTAACCAATTCAACCGCACCACCACAGAGTACTGCTTGCTCACCGAACAAGTCAGTTTCAGTTTCTTCACGGAATGAAGTCTCGATGATACCAGTACGGCCACCACCAACACCTGACGCGTAAGACAATGCAACATTACGTGCATTACCTGAAGCATCTTGATGAATTGCAATCAGATCAGGTACACCTGAACCACGTTGGAATTCAGAACGAACCGTATGACCTGGTGCTTTTGGTGCAACCATAATCACGTCAAGATCTTGACGTGGAACAACTTGGTTATAAAGAACCGAGAAACCGTGTGCAAATGCTAAGGTTGCACCTTCTTTGATGTTTGGCTCAATTACATCACGGTAAAGTTGTGACTGAAACTCATCTGGAGTCAAAATCATGACCAAGTCAGCTTGTTTCACAGCTTCAGGTACTTCAGCAACTTTAAGGCCCGCATTTTCAGCTTTTTTCCAAGATGCTGAATTTGCACGTAAACCTACAGTTACATCAACACCAGAATCTTTCAGGTTAAGCGCATGCGCGTGACCTTGTGAACCGTAACCAATAATTGCTACTTTTTTGCCTTGGATGATTGATAAGTCACAATCTTTATCGTAAAAAATTTGCATCTGTTTTCTCCGCTAAAATACGTTAATTTGGTTTAAATACTTAATACTTTTTCGCCGCGCGCGATACCCGATACACC
>JBOGIG010000165.1:0-1638 GCA_050742455.1 Acidimicrobiales bacterium | reverse complement strand
GCCCTGGAGGCACTGCAGATCCTGGACGACCAGATCGCCGGGCGCGCCCGGTGGCCGGTCCACGTCCTGCTCAGCAGCGAACTGGTGGAGCGCGGTTCCTGCTGACCGCCGAGAGGCGGGCCGGCGTCCGCGCGATGAAGAAGCGCTTCGCCCCGTGCCTGCTGACCGGGCAGGCGTCCCGCCAGGTCGAGGCGGAGTCCTCGCGCCGGCCGGCCACGGCGGAGTTCCCCGATGACACCGGTCGTTTGAAACACCGATCCGTTCGGTATTTCGAATCTTTATTCCGAACGGATCGTAGTTCCACGACCAGGGTCAGCGCTGCTGCCCGGGCGGGGGCGCGGGCACCGGAATCGGAACCGGATGTTGCCCCTGATGCGGAATTGATGGCTGGTGTGGTTTCAACCCAATAGACGCGGATTGCGGCGTGGTTTCGCAAATTCCGCGTTTCCATCCGCATAGCGTTCAGGATCCGTACATTCATCGACGGCACATCAACCGATCGTGCCACTATTGAGCGAGTTATCCACTGTTGGGGCCTGGGAGGGGACGGAAACGCTTGCGCTGATACTGACCGCGCGGTCGCCGGGGGAAAGCGGCGCGGATGAGCGCGGCGCTCGGCTGGCGGGCAGGAGGCGGGCGTGGACTTCTCGCTGAGCGCCGAGCAGCAGGAGCTCAAGGCGGCGGCGGCCGACTTCGCCCGCCGGGAACTGGACAACGACCTTCCCGAGCGCGAGGCGGCGGGCGAGTTTTCCCAGCAGGGCTGGCGGGCCTGTGCCAAGTTCGGGATCCAGGGACTGCCGGTCCCCGCCGAGCTGGGCGGCGGCGGTGCCGACATCCTGACGACGGTGCTGGTGATGGAGGCGCTGGGTTACGGCTGCCACGACAACGGGCTGATCTTCTCGCTGAACGCGCAGATGTGGAGCCTGGAGATGCCGCTGGTGAAGTTCGGCACCCCGGCCCAGCAGCATGCGTACCTGCCCGGGCTGATAGCGGGGGACCTCATCGGCGTGCACGCGATGACCGAGCCCGATTCCGGGTCCGACGCGTTCAGCATGCGGACCCGCGCCGAACGCCAGGGCGACTACTACGTGCTCAACGGGACCAAGCTGTACATCACGAACGCCCCGGTCTCCGACGTGACGCTGGTCTTCGCCGCGCATCCCGGCAAGCCCACGATGGCCGCCATTTCCGCTTTCCTCGTCGAGAAGGGGACGCCGGGCTTCTCCGTGACGCGCGGCCTGGACAAGATGGGCCTGCGGACTTCGCCGATGGGGGAGATCGTGCTGGACGGCTGCCGCGTCCCGGCGGCGAATCGCCTGGGGTCAGAGGGCGCCGGGATGGCCATCTTCAACTCCTCGATGACATGGGAGCGCAGCTGCATCCTGGCCAGTGCGCTGGGCGTCATGCAGCGGCAGCTCGAGGCGTGCGTGGCGTACGCGCGGACACGCAGGCAGTTCGGCCAGTCCATCGGGAAGTTCCAGGCCGTATCTAGCAAAGTGGCCGACATGTACCTGCGGCTTGAGGCCGCCCGGCTGCTGATCTACCACGCCGCCTGGCTCGGCCAGCAGGGCAAGCCTGCCCTGGCCGAGGCGGCGGCGGCCAAGCTGTTCACCAGCGAGGCGTGGGTCGCCTCGAGCC
>JBOGIG010000164.1:0-2227 GCA_050742455.1 Acidimicrobiales bacterium | reverse complement strand
TCTCGGCGGGGTAGATCGCTTTGTAACCAAGTGTGGTGTTGATGTTGGCGTGCCCGCAGATGACCTGGGCGATGTGTGGCGGCAAGCCGTTCATGATCGCATCGGTGACGAAGATTCTTCTTCTTTCCGCACTCGCCGTGTGCGGTTGCGTTCGTGTGCGATTGTGCCGGGCTCGCCGGGGACGTGCGGGTTCGGTACCGAGGTTCGGTTGCGTGTTGCGATAACCGACGCGAGGTGTGGGTGACATCACCGATGGCCGGTGCGCCGTGGTGGCGGTCAACTGCATGGTCCGATTGTCGCCGCACGGATCGGGAGTCGGTGCACGGTGGAGCGTGCGTCGGCCTGTCGACGTAGGTGGGTGATCTCGTCGTGCTGGGCGGCGAGTCTGGACAGTGCTTCGGCCTTGGCGTCGGTGAGGTCGGTGATCTGCTGGTCACGGCTGGTGATGCGTTCGGTCAGGATGTCGATCTGCTGCTTGAGTCGGGCGATCTGGGTATCGCGGGCGTCGAGAACGTCGCCGGCGGCGCGGCGGGCCTGTAGTCGCTGCTCGAACTGCTCGCGCAGGTGGGCGTAGGGACGGGTCCCGTAGAACGCGGTGCGGTCGACGTTCGCCTCGCGGGCGAGGGTCTTGATGTCGCAGTTGCCGCCGGGCGGGATCTGTCCGGCCAGCAGCCGGTCCATGGCGGCTCTGATCCTGGCCTCGTTGTGCCGGCGCTGCGCGGCGCTGATGCGCATATCTACTCCTGGGTGTTGGTTGTGGTGGCGGCGGCGTCGATCTCGTCGAGCACGCGCTGGGCCCGCAGCTGATCTGCGCGCAGCCGGGCCTTCTCGGTGCTGCGGGTCGCACCGAGGCTGCCGAGAAAGGTCTTGGTCTGCTCGGCGTGCTCGGCCCAGACCGGCCGGTGGCGCCGGTGGTGGGTGGCCTGTGGGCAGCGGGCGGAGTCACACAGGCCGGCCAGTGGCTTGTCTGCGTGCGGAGTGCCGGCAAGTTTCAAACACAACGCTTGCGACGGGTCGGTGAACCAGCAGTAGTTCGCGACGCCGAGGTGCAGGGTGTCGGCGCGTTTGGACAGCAGGTTGAGCACTTCCCGGTCGCTGCGCTGCACTTTGAGCGTGCTGCCGTCTGCCGGGCCGATTCCACCGTCGATGTGGGCGAAGAACTCGGTCAGCTCGCGGGCGCCGGGCCCGGCGGGCAGGATGCCCTGCCGATAGTTGCGGAACTCATCGAAGACCAGGGCGAGGTTACGTTCGGCCTCATGCTTGTTGACCTCGGCCAGCAGTCCGGCTTGGGCGCCGCCGGGCCGGGAGGCGTAGCCCTCGGTGGTGGCGACGGCGACGTGCTTGAGGTGGATCTTGGCGGCGAGCACGCCGCCGGGACGGTAGGCCAGCTCGAGCGCCAGCGTGCGCCGCAACATCCGCAGGTTGACGGGCGTGTCGGGGATCGGGTTCAGCCCAAGACGCTGTCCGGCCGGGCCGTTGACCCAGGCGCGGAACCACTTGTAGCGCACGTCGAAGGCGAACCGGCCCAGTAGCGGCGCCCCGGGTTGCCCGCCGTGGTGAAGTGCTTCGAGCAGCTGCGCGGCCTGATAGACCGGCTCGATCACGACCCACTCGTCGGCCAGCCCGCCCAGCGGCTGTCCCTTGATCAGCTTGCTGGCCAGCCGGTGGCGCACCATTCCGGGACCGAACTGCTCGGGCGGCGGGCAGCAGCCGACCTGTAGTTCCATCAGCTCGCTGGCGCGCATCCCGCTGACTGCGGCGATGACGATGATCGCGGCGGTGCGCACGATCCCGACCAGCGCGACGGCCTGCGCCCGGTCCAGCGGGAGGGTCCAGACGATCTTCTCCTGCCCGTCGGGGCGATCGAGTTCGGATGCGTTGCGGGCGAAGGGTTTCTGCGCGCCGACCATCTGCAGCGTGGCCTCGAGCTGTGCACGCAGCTGCGGGAGCCAGTGCCGATGGAACTGGGTGACGCCGGCCTGGCGGGCGAGCAGGCCCAACGCGATCGGGGTCAGCGGGTCATCGACCGGCCAGCCGGCGGTGTGCCGGTTGGCGACGTGATGCTCGGCCAGCAGCGGCAGCGGGTCACCGCGGCGTTGGTAGTCGGCCAACAGCCCGGTGAACTCGTTCACCGACACCCGGGAGACAGCAGCGTGCTCGCCGGCGCGCATCGACCACCGCTGGTCGGCGTCGTTGACCTGCCCGGCCAGTTCGACCGCATGCGGAC
>JBOGIG010000163.1:0-2098 GCA_050742455.1 Acidimicrobiales bacterium | reverse complement strand
GACCAATAAAATCGCACGTCAAAATGGTAGCAGGTCGGATCGGCAATGCCATGGCAGAGACGGGGAAACGGGGCCTCGCCGGCGGTGACCGGGGGGCGCTGTGCTAAGCCTGGAAGCACCGACCAATGATCTGATTCGATAGCCGCGCATCCGCGGAAAGTGCCTCCCTGCCTGGGAGAATTGTGATGTTCGAAGTCACGATTCGTACCAGAACCAGGAGGCACTTCCAGTGAGTCCAGTATCGCGCGGAATCGACCGCATCGAGGTGACCTTCGATGACCCCAATCTGGTGGCCAATGCTGGGCTGTTGTTGGTGGCCACATTGGTGGTCCGGCTTCGTCTCGAATGCCTGATCAACGACCTAGTCGACCTCACCGGTCGAGTCGGCGGTGCCCTTCCCGGACGCAAGGTGCTGACCCTGGTGCACGCCATGGTGGCCGGCGGCAGCCACATCGACCACGCCGACGTGCTGCGATCCGGGGCCACCCAAGCCGTGCTCCCACACCGGGTGATGGCCCCTTCCACCTTGGGCACGTTCCTGCGGGCCTTCACCTTCGGCCATATTCGCCAGCTGGATCGGGTCCTGGCCGAAGCCCTGCGCCGGGCCTGGTCGTTCGGTGCCGGTCCAGGATCCAATCGCATGGTGGTCGACCTCGACTCCACCATCTGTCCGGTGTGCGGCAAGGCCAAGCACGGTGCCGGCTATGGCTATACCAAAGAGCTCGGCTACCACCCCCTCCTCGCCACCCGGGCCGGGACCGGCGAGCTCCTCCACGTCCGGATGAGGAAGGGCGCGGCCAACACCCAGCGGGGAACCAAGCGGTTCATCGAAGAGCTTGTCGCCCGGCTCCGTCGAGCGGGAGCGGCCGGTGAGCTGGTTATGCGCTTCGACTCGGGCTTCTGGTCGAATGCCACCATCGCCACCCTCGGACGGCTGGACGTCGGCTACACGATGGGAGTCCGGATGGTGAAGTCCGTGGTCACGGCCGTCTCGGCCATCGGCGAAGAGGTCTGGACCCCCATCGACTACACATGTGATGGGATCGCCGAGGTGGCCGAGTGCGTCTACAAGGGACGCCGGATGATCGTGCGCCGGACCCGGCTGGTCGGCCGACAGGCGACGCTGTGGCCCGAGTGGCGGCACTTCGCCTTCCTGACCGATCAGGAGGGCACTGCCACAGAGGTCGATGCCTTTCACCGGGCCCACGCCACCGTCGAGCTCGCCATCAAGGACCTGAAGGAGGGAGCTGGCATGGAGCACGTCCCCTCGGGCAACTTCAACGCCAACGCCGCCTGGCTGGTGTGTGCTGCCCTCGCCCACAACCTCATCCGCTGGACCGCCATGCTGGGTGAGATCACCCCCGAAGACCACCTCGTCGTGGCCCGCACGGTGCGCACCCGGTTCCTGTCCATCCCCGGCCGGCTGGTCCGTCCCGGTGGCCGACCGATACTTCGCGCTCCGCTCGAGTGGCCTTGGGCCAAAGCCTTCGAACGGGCACTCGATCTTCTTCGGGCCCTCCCGCCAGTCCCCGTGTAGTCAGTCCACCGCGGCCGGTGCACCGCAGATGATCGCAGGACGGCACTGACAACCGATGAGAATCACAAACTCTTGGTCTCGCACGCCCCGATCGCTGCTGAAGAAGTCGGCCCGACGCCAGTCGCACCACTGAGGTGGTGGCCATGGAATTTGGCGTGTCACCAGGTCGTCGATCGGTGGATCCAGGCTTAGAGATTGCCCGTTCCCTGACGTCCAGGGCAGTAGGTGGGCGGACGTCGCTTCCGCCGGTTGAGCGTCTCTCGTCACGGATACACAAATGCATGGGTACATCTCCCGACGAACGGTTCACGCGAATCGCCGAGGCAGCCGTGCGGGTCGCCGACAATTCCTCCGAAACCTCAGCCGCTCACCACCGACCCCACTTCGGCCGAAGACAACGATGCCCTCGTGTCCCAACATCTGTCCCAACAGTTGCCTTCCAACTTGTGTCAGCTCGTCGCAGGCTGTCTCCGAGTTGGTTCACGTTGCGCCCTTTGAGTAGGGAAGCTGGGACGCGGCGGTACACAGTGACCGATCCAAGGTCGTTCTCTCGTCCACTTT
>JBOGIG010000162.1:0-2730 GCA_050742455.1 Acidimicrobiales bacterium | reverse complement strand
CTACCGCCGTCACGGTCGGCGCGTCGAGCGCGTCGGTTATCGGCGTCGGGCAGCGGTATTATCTCGCGCTGCTCAATCAAAGCGCGACGGCGACGATCTATTGCAACTTTGACGCAACGGCGGCGGTTGCATCGGCAACGGCCGGGCAGCTTACCATTTCGCCGCTGTCTGGGTATGTTTGGGACACGGGCAAGATCCCGTCCAACAATATTAACTGCATCGCATCGGCAGCGTCCACTCCAATGACGGTGCTGCAATGATCATGCGCTTCCTGGCCGCCGCGGCGCTGCTGCTGACGGCGACACAAGCGCATGCCGGGGCGGTGCAGCCGCCCGGTCCGCAGCCGACCACATGCGCGGGCGGCTCGGTTACGGCATATCCCGGTTATGGCCAAGTGCTGACCTGCGGCACTCCGGCAGCCAGCGGCACCATCAACAGCGGCACCATCAACGACCTCGGGTTCTATGCGGCGACAGGGACCGCGATCTCCGGGCTCGCCACGGCGAATTCGAGCGTCCTCGTCACCAGCGCCGGCGGGGTGCCATCGCTCGCGACCACGCTGCCGAGCGGCTTGGTGATCCCCGCTCCGGCGCTGAGCGGCACAATCACGGGCAGCCCGACCCTCTCCGGGACGATCACCTTTTCCGGCACGGTGGCGGGTGCGGCGCTGACCTCCTATCTGGCCTCGCCCGCGGCGATCGGCGGCACGGCAGCGGCGGCGGGCGCATTCACCACGCTTGGGGCGACGGGCGCGGTCACGCTCTCCGGGCTCTCTGTCGGGACGCAGGTCGATTGTGTGGGGCTCAGCAGCGGTAACACGCTGGTGCTGTCGAGTGGGGCGTGTGGAAGCGGCGGGGGGTCGACGACGATCACCCTTGGGAGCGGGCTCGGCAACTCTCAATCTGTCTACAATACCGGGACGCAGACCGTCACCAATGGCAGCACGATCTTTCCGCAGGTGTTTTACAAAGCGATAACGGTAAGTTGCACGGTCAATACGAATTGCAGCGCCGGGACATCGGATAGCGCTTACGAGTTCGTGGCGACCGCGGCGAACGTGACCTACACCTTGCCAAACCCAGGCGTGGTCGGCAATGCGCCCTTCAACTTTGGCAGTGACGGAACGCATTCGTACATCATGACTACATCTGGCGGGACGGCGACATTCTACGGCTGCGGCCTTGGCGGCAACACGTCGATGACCGTGACCGTCAACATCGACGTGATGGTGACAACTGACGGCACGAATTACAAATGCTCGGAATTTGGCGGCGGCGGGGTCATCGGGCCGGGCAGTTCAACCAACAACGACCTCGCGGCCTTCAACGGCACGACCGGCGGAACGATCAAAGACAGCGGCGTGCTGACGAGCAATGTTCCGCTGCTGAACGGCAATCAGTCGTTCACGGCCGGGCAGGCAATCACCGCGTCGGCGCTCACCATGTCCGCAGCGACAGTTGCCACCAACGCGGCATTGTCAAACAATTTCACCGGGCTGATGGTGCATGCGGACTCGCCCTATACCTTCTCGAATCCGACCAATCTGACCGCAGGGCAGGTCATTACCTATGTCCTAACCGAGAGCGCCACAGGTGGCGATACGGTCGGAACGTGGGGAGCAAATTTCAATTTCCCGAACGGCACGCCGCTGTTCAATACCGCCGCGAACGCCAAAAATACAGTGTCCTGCATTGCCGACAGCGGCTCGACTTTGCAATGCTTCGGGCCATCGGCGGCGCTGACCGGGCCGTACAGCGGCAGCGGCGCGAGCGCCATCCCGGCGTGCGCCGTGGGCCTTGAGGGCAGCCTTGCTTATGTGACCGATGGCGCGGCATCGCCGACCTACAACGGCGCGTACACGGCCGCGGCGGGCTCGACGGTGGTTCCGGTGTTTTGCTCCGGCAGCGCCTGGACCTATCACTGATGACATTCCCGCAGGGCATCGATTTTCGCGCGACATCCGGGTTTGTCGTTGACCCGACCAATTATACGTTCGATCTCGGCACGACGGTCTACCCGACCACGTCGCCGCAGGGCAATCCGATCGGCTGGGCGTCGATAGCGACACTGTCCGCGCGTGATCGCAACGCGGCGATTTCTCCGAGCCTTGCCGGGATCGTCTTCACGCCCGAAATTGATGCGTCGACGTTTAAGATCGGCCTACCGTCAGCCGGCGCATACTCGGTCGGGATCGCGATGGGCGACGATGCGGGGTCGCAAGCGGGACAGACTTGCCGCGTATTCGATGGCGCGACCTTGCTGGCAACGCTGGTGCCGATCAACAGCACGTCGCCGGCTGGCGAGTTCTTCGACGCCACCGGCACTCTCTACACTGCCGCCGCGTGGCCTGGCTCTAACACCCTTGTGTCGCTGACATTCTCCGGGACTGTCGCGAGCTTTACGATCGGAAACACATTGGGATCGGGAGGCAATTGTACTATTGCGTCGATTTTCATAGAATCGGCGGCCCCTCCTCCAGTAACGTTCGGAATTCGCCAGTCTCGCACGATCTTTGGGCCGCTGTCGCTGACGGTCCCGTGGTATCTCGCTGACGCCGCCCACCGCAATCCGACATTGCGGCGGCGACGGTTCCTGTCCGGCATCTGGCGGCCATAGATGCGCCGCCTTCTCACATTTCTGTTCCTGGCGTGGTTGTGTCTCGCGGCCGGCCCCGCATGGTCGGCGATTGCGCTCAGTGGATCGGCCGATCTCACAAACACGACAGGCACC
>JBOGIG010000161.1:0-10270 GCA_050742455.1 Acidimicrobiales bacterium | reverse complement strand
TGCGCACCCTCCAGACCCTGGCCGAAGTGGCCACCGAACGCAATTCGACCCTCATTTTCCCGATCCCGATCGAGCTCTTGAGGTTCTTTGGAGCAGTGGCCGACGGCGGTCGTACATAGCCGAGCCCGTCGGGCCGGCGGCCATGGCCCCCCAGGTGGCAGCCCCATGGCAACTGGCCGTTGGGAATCAACGGGCCGTTAGGCTGGCGCTGATATGAGCGACTCATCCACGTTGGTCGAACGACTCGGATTCGACGCCGACGCCAAAGTGTTGATCGTCAACTGCGATGACCTGGGATCCAGCCATGCCGCCAATGTGGGAACCTATGAGGCCCTACGGACCGGCTTGGCCACCAGCGCCTCGTTGATGGTGCCCTGCCCGTGGGCTCGGGAGGCGGCCTCTCGTTATCGCGGTGAGGACGTCGGGGTCCATCTCACCCTCAACGCGGAGCACGACCTATACCGGTGGGGACCCATCACCCATGCGCCTTCGCTCCTTGACGGCGATGGCGGATTTCCCCGCACCGTGGTGGACCTCTGGGACCATGCCGACGTCGACGAGGTCCGTCGTGAACTCAGAGCACAAATCGAAAGGGCCATCTACTGGGGCTTTGACGTGACCCATTTGGATTCGCACCTGGACGTGCTGCAACTGCGACCCGAGTTCTTCGACGTGATGATGGAGCTGGCCGCCGATTTTCGCCTTCCGGTTCGATTGGGCGGCCCCCAGACCGAGGCCCTGGCCGGGTTCCCCTTCCGCACTCTGGCCCGCCGAGAGGGGGTGGCGTTCCCCGATCATGTGGTGCGAAGCCCGGTCACCGGTGGCCGCACGGTCCAGGAACGGGCCATCAGTCAACTGGCCCCCGGGGTGACCGAGATCAATCTGCACCCCTGCTCTGACACTCCGGAAATTCGATCACTGAGCCCCGACTGGCCCGGTCGGGTCCAAGACCACCTGACACTCTGCTCGATGGATTCCTTCGTGGCCCGGGCCCAAAAGGACGGGGTCCACTTCATCGGCTATCGGCTACTACGGGACCTCATGAGAAGCCGGCCGACCACAGGACCGCATTCCACCTAGAGCCGTCCACCCATGCAACCCTAGGTCGCCCTGGGAATTGCGCCCCACACCACGGCCGGGTGGACCGTGCTCACCACGCCTCCGGCCATCTCGGCCGTGACCATCAGCAGGGTCGCTCCGGAGCGGAGCCCTACCCTGAAGGCGACGTCAGTGGGATGATTGCCCAAGAGGCCGAGCGACACCCGCCGGGAGCCAATCAAGGCCCAGAGCTGGTAAGTCTGATCCGAGCTGAGCGGGGGAAGGTGGGAGTTGATCAGAAATCCCGAGCCGTCGGGTAGCAGGACCGCCTGGGCCGACCGGGGATCGGTCGCCGAGGCCAGGACGATCCGTCGGGCATGGGGATTCAACAATGCTGCAGTTGCGGCCTGTTGGAGGCCGTGATCGGCCACCACCGGGGTAATGGAGTTCACCCGATTGTTGACCCGCACTACCTCGAACCCCATGAGGCCAATGACCACGGCGGCCACGGCAATGACCGCACCCATGGAGCGATATCCAACTGCCCTGCGGCCAGTGCCGACAGCATTGCGCCGTCGCGACTTTCCCGTCCCCAGGGCTGAGAGGGAAAGGTGCAGCGGCGGCGGCGCCTCGACCAGGGATCCGGCAATCCGATCCCACAGGTCCGGGGGCGCTTCTTGGCGGGCATTGCCTATAGCTGCGGCCACCTCTCGATGCTGAGCTACTTCGGCCCGGCACCGGGGACACTCCCCCATGTGGTCCTCGATGGCCTCCGACTCGGCCCGATCGGTGGCGTCGAGGGCATAGGCCCCCAACAGTTCCTCGATGGCCCCGTGGCTTAGGACTCTGCCCATGCCCCCGCCACTCCGCTTTCCACCAGAGCCGATCTCATCCGTTTGAGGCCGGCCCGTATGCGGCTCTTTATCGTCCCTTCGGGTTCGTCCAGCATCGTTGCCACCTCGCGGTAGGTATGGCCACCAAAGTACGCCAGCTCGATAGCCTTCTTCTCCTCGGAGGGCAGGTCGGCGACCGCCTCCTTCACGTGCTCGGCCACCGTCAGGTCCCACACTTCATTTTCCAAGTCATAGCCCGCGCCAGCGGTTTGGCGAGCATCACGCTCTTCCCGCCTGCGCCGCGACGAGTCCGCCCGTAGCAGGTCCACGGACCGCCCGTGAGTCTGGGCCAGTACGTAGGAGCGCAGCGAGCCTCTTTCCGGATCGAATTTCTCGGGTTGATTCCAAATTCTGAGGAAGACCTCCTGTACAACCTCTTCGGCAGTTGTGACGTCACCAATGATTCTGCGGGCCAGTGCGAACACGGCCCCACCGTGACGGCGATAGGCCTCGGCCAAGGCCGCTTCGTTCCAGCGGGCAATGGCCACCACCAACCCCGCGTCGCTGGCATCCCTGATGTTCTCCATGTTCTGGCCCATTGTACGGTCCTGGCCCATGGATTGGATGGCGCCCGCCGGATCGGCGCCGGATCGGCCCTGGATCGCCGACCGCCGTCCCCACGTCATCCAGAGTTTGGCCTGCACCGTAGAAGGAGACAAGACAAGCGACGCCGACAACCGCATCGGCAGCCAGCCCCACCATCCAGCCCAGAAGGAGTGCCATCCGTGCCAACGTCCATCAGCCGTGGAACACGTCGCTTACGCCTGGGTGCGTCCATCGCCGCCTTGGCCGCCCTCTCGGTCCTCTTTGCCGCCTGTGGGAGCAGCTCGCCATCAAGCTCGCCCTCCACGACGGCCAGTCCTGGCTCGGGTAGCGCCCCCAGCGGGGGCAGCACCACCATCGTCATAAAGAACTTCAAGTTCGTTCCGGCCACCCTCACGGTGAAGGTCGGAACCAAGATCACCGTGCACAACGAGGACAACACCACCCACACCCTTACGGCCAGGAACGGAGCCTTTGACACGGGGGATATCTCGGGGGGCTCCACGGCCACCTTCACCGTGACCAAGGCAGGCACGTTCCCCTACATCTGCAACATCCACCAGTACATGACCGGAACTCTCACGGTGACGGGATGACCGGTGGTCCCAATCAACAGCCAACGGTCCCAACTAACAGCCAACTAACAGGAGGTACCCCTCAGTGACAATTGACGAAGGGGCACTCAATCAGCTGATTGAGATGTCTCAAGACACTCACTCCGACGCCATGGCGGCGTCGAAGGAGCCACTATCGGAGATGGTCGAAATCGGCCTGGAACGACGGTCCAAGGGCGACATCGATCCGGATGAGAACCGCGCCTTTGCGCAGGACCGTCGCCGGCTCCTGGGCAAAGGCGTCTTCGGAGCCGGGGCCCTGGCCACCGCCGGATTCGGCGCGGCCCTCATGGCTCTGATGGAGCAGCCCGCCTTTGCCAGCTCGGCTGCCGATGTCCAGATGCTCCAAACGTCGGCATCGATCGAGAACCTGGCTGTCGCCACCTACGGCGTGGCCCTCACCCTGCCATTCATCGGAGGCTCCAGTGCCAACGGCGTGGTCAAGGCCTTCGCCCAGATGACGATGCAGCAGCACAAGGACCACGGTAAGGCTTTCAACAACGCCGTTACCTCGCTCGGTGGCAAGGCTCAGAGCCAGCCCGACCCTGTCCTGTTGGGCGTGGTCAACAAGGCCAAGCCCGGCCTCACCGGTCCGGGACCGGTAGTGGCCCTGGCCTTGGAGCTGGAAACAGGGGCAGCCGAGACCTACGTGGCCAACGTAGGCGCCCTGTCCGACTCCAGTGCCCGACAGGTCACGGCCTCTATTATGGGTGTCGAAGCCCAGCATGCCGCCGTCCTTTTGGCCGTTCAGGCGCTGCTGAGCGCCAACGCACCACAGCTCATCGCCTTGAGTCCCACGGTTGTGGGCAAGCTCCCTGCGGCCGCCGGCTCAATCGGCTTCCCCAACAGCTTCTATAAGACCGATATGGCTCGTCCCGCCGCAGAAGGAGCCGTCAAGTGAGAAAGAAGTCCATGGACCCCATTCAGATTTCCGAGTCCGAACTGACCCGGATGACCAATGACCTCGATCAGGCCCACAACGACGTGGCCTACCCGGCCATGGTGCAAAGCGCAACGGAGTGGAACGAGCTCAACCACGAGGCCGGATCGGTCAATGCCGAATTCATCAGTGGCCGGTCGAGCCGGCGTACTTTCCTGCTTGGTTCGGGTGCGGTAGTGGTCGGCGGCGTCGCCCTGGCCGCGTGCGGCTCCTCGTCCAAGTCGGGTTCCACCACGACCGCGCCGCCAGGCTCGGGCGGTTCCAAGCTGACCGGTGACCTGCTCATCGGCGCCCTGGCCGCCAGCGTGGAGAATCTGGCCGTCAGCACGTACATGTCCGGACTGCAGGCCGCTCAAGCGGGTAAGTTGGGTACCGTGCCGCCCGCGGTGGGGACGTTCGCCACCACGGCCATGCAGCAGCACAAGGACCACGCCGCGGCGTGGAACTCGGTCCTGACCGGCGCGGGCAAGTCCGCCGTCACCGGTCCCGATCCCGTGCTGGCGCCCAAGATCACCGCCGCCTTTGGCAAGGTCACCGACATCCCCGGTCTGGCCATGTTGGCCCTGAACCTGGAAATGGTGGCAGCCGAGACCTACCTCGGCGGCCTCAACGCCTTGACTTCAGCAGGGGCCATCAAGACCGCTGCCAGCATCCAGCCGGTCGAGGCCCAGCACGTGGCCATCTTGTACTACGCCCTGGGCAAGTACCCGGTGCCTGACACGTTCACCAAGACCGACCTGGCCCGGCCCACCAGCGACTACCAGGCCTGAGCCGCCGACGGGGCTGACCAGCTCCCAATTCCCCCTGATCGAGGTGGCGGTCCGGCTCTTTGGGCCGCCACCTCGATGGGTGGGAGCCGCCCGAGCCGGGTTAGCATAGAGGCACGGCTCAGGCATAGCGACTAAATGGCACCGAAGGTGGCATACCGTGTCCACCCCACGGCGCGAAAGGAAAATTCATGATCGCCAACATCATCGGTCCGGACCTCATCGTGGTCATCGCCGTTGTAGCCCTGCTTTTCGGCGGGTCCCAACTCCCCAAGCTGGCTCGATCTCTCGGTTCAGCCAAGAGTGAGTTTCAAAAGGGCCTGGACACCGGGGCCCAGGGAGACAATCCTGCCGGGCCCGCCGCCACCACCACGCCCACCACCACCCCCACCGAAACAACCAAGTAGCACCACTCAGCCACGTCACCCAAGCCGAGCCCACAGGGCCCCGGCGCCTGGGGCACTTCGGCCTGGACTTCGAGCCGGCGACTGGGAGGCCGCGACCTCGTCCTCAGGCGGCGATTAGAACTCCGTGATCTTTTCGATCTCGCCTTGCAAGGTCTTGTATTCGGGGGCATTGGTCAGGGGGAGCAGAGCCATGAGCTTTGCCATGTTGCCGGTCACTTTGACCCGGCCTTGCATGAAGGCTGCGTTGGCATCCAGCTCGCTCTTTTGGATCTTCATAGCGTCCTCGTAGGATTGGGTCATAGTTACCTCGGCGTCAGCCAGGTCGCCCAACTGGGACTCCAACAGCTTGCCGTTCTCCAGTACCCAGTAGTAGCGGACGTCCCCGTCTGGGCCTCCCGTTACCACGTACTGCATCCGGGCTGATGCCCCGGCTCGCTCGGGCTGGCCCTCGGCCATCTTCTTGGTTTCGTCGAGCCATTCTTGACTGAGCCACTTGGACATGGACACGTCCCCTTCTGTTCAGCGGTCACGGGACCCGGCACTTCCGGGCCTTCGGGCCCTTTGGGGCCGCCGGCAAGCCAATGTTATCGGTTGGCCGCGTCCCCGACACCGTCGAACAGGTCGTCTTCCAACTCCACGCGGTCGGCGCCGGTCAAGTCCCGAGCCAGCGCGTACTCTTCGATCGGGTGCACGGTGCGAGCGACCTCGGGAGGCAATCCGAACCAAAACGGGGAAGTGGGATCGACCTGGGTGGCGTGAGCCAGGAGGGCATCCCGGCGCACGTCGGCATGACCGGAGATATCGATAGAGGTGGTGATGGCGTCGTCCTGGTGGGGTCGATCCATCCACCTGGCGTCAAAGGGTGATTCCAGGCCCAACTCGAGAAACTTGGCGTGGGTGGCCAACATGCGGGCCCTCGACCACACGTTGTAATACATCTTGAGCGGCTGGAATGCGGGACCGGCTTCAGGGTAGAGGTCCTGGTTCCCTGCCGCGTCGAAGGCGGCCACGCTGATCTCATGGACCCTCAGGTGGTCGGGGTGGGGGTAGCCCCGCTGGTCCTCGTTATAGGTGACGATGACCTGGGGCCGGGCCCGGCGGATCTCGGCCACCAACCGACCGACAGCCTGGCCTATCGGGGCCTGGGCGAATGATCGGGGATCTGCATTGGTGGGTGTATCGGGCATACCCGAGTCCCGATAGCCCAACATGATCAGCTCGTTGTAGCCGATCACATCGACGGCCTTTTCCAACTCGGCCATCCGGACCTCGGCCAAGCGCTGTTTGACCTCAGGTGTGTCGAGGGCCGGGTTGAGAATATCGCCTGCTTCCCCCCCGGTGCAGCACACGAGAACGCAGCGCACCCCTTCAGATCGGTAACGCGCCACCGTTCCGGCTCCTTTGGACGACTCATCGTCGGGATGGGCATGTACCGAAAGGAGGCAAAGTTTCGCAGCCATGACCGCTGAATCTAGGCCAGGCGGAGCGACCTCTCGGCACCGCTGCTGCGGACCAGGTGTCCGATGGCAAGGTAACCTCAGGCCGCGCCGGCGACACGGTGCTAGAGCCACGGTCTCGGTGCCACGGTGGCAAACCAGTTCGGAAGGAAAGACTCGATATGCCCAATCCCTCGCTTTCCCGAAGGGAGATGCTCCGAGGCATGGCGGCCGCAGGCGGGCTCGGGGCTCTCGGAGTGGGCGGACTCGGATCCGTGCTCTCCGGATGTGGGTCCAACCACCATCCTTTGGCGCGGACCACTTCGGTGTCGGGGCCTGCCTCAGGCAACGGACTGCGGATGCCCGACTCCCTGGTCCATCCCCACCTGCCGCCCGGCACCGACTCCCTTCCGGGCCGGCTCGATCACGTGATCGTGCTCATGATGGAGAACCACTCTTTCGACAACTACTTCGGCATGCTCGGAAAGGGCGACGGCTTCGCCCTATCCCACGGGCGACCCACGGCGGCGACGGCCGACGCCCAGGGTCGGATGGTCCGCTCCTTTCACATGCCCAACGAGTGCCAGCTCCATTCCAAGCCGAGCAACTCCTGGAACGCCACCCACATCTCCTGGGACCAGGGCCGCATGGACGGCTTCGCCCGCAGCCAGAGCGGTCCCGTGTCGATGGGCTACTGGACTGGAGCCGACCTTCCCTTCTACTACAGCCTGGCCAAAACTTTTCCGCTGGCCGATCGCTACTTCGCCTCAGTCATGGCCCAGACTTATCCCAACAGGCGGTTCTTGATGGCCGCTTCGGCCTACGGCCTGATCAGCGATCCCCTACCCCAGCCGACCGACCCCGCTCCCCCCAACGGGACCATCTTCGATCGACTGGACCAGCACGGCCTCTCGTGGAGGAACTACTACTCGTCCCTGCCCACCACCTTCCTCATCCCATCGGTGATCAAGGGCACCGGGATCAACAACGTGAAAAGGATCGAGTCGTTCTTCGCCGACGCCGCAGGCGGGACCTTGCCGTCGTTTTGCATCGTGGACCCGGATTTTGGCAAGCAATCGGAGGAAGACCCCCAGTACATCGGGGCCGGAGAGGCCTTCGCATCCAAGGTGATCAACGCCGTGATGTCCGGACCCGCCTGGTCCAAGTCGTTGCTGTTGTGGTGCTACGACGAGCACGGCGGCTATTACGATCACGTGCCCCCCCCGCCCGCCCCTGTTCCCGATTCGGTCCCGCCCAACATTCACGTACCCCCCGATCAGCCAGGAGGTTATGACCGTTACGGCCTACGGGTGCCAGCCGTGGTGGTATCGCCCCATGCCAAGCCCAATCACGTCTCCCATGACGTCTACGACCACACTTCGGTGCTCAAGCTTCTCGAGAGCAAGTGGAACCTTCCCGCCATCAGCCACCGCGACGCCAACGCCAACGATCTGACCGACTGCTTGGATCTGCATGGGCCACCGGCGTTCATCCACCCCCCGACCCTGGCCGCACCCGGAGATACCCCGGCACGAGCGGCCTGCCTGCAGACGGGTCCGGGCCAGATCCCTCCCGCCGGTTCGATCACCTGAGCCTGGACCCACCCCTGCCCCGACGGGGAACGTGGGCGGCCCTGGTGCCGGTGGCCCAACTGGACGGCGCCGGAACCGGTGGCCCAACTGGCCGGCCCCGCCCTACCACGCCTCGTCTCGAATGCTCAGCTACGGGTCACCTGGGACCAGGGTACGTCGCGGTCCACGGCCGGCTCTTTGGGCAGGCCGAGGACCCTCTCCCCCAAGATGTTGCGCATGATCTCCGACGTCCCGCCCTCGATGGTGTTGGCACGGGAACGAAGGAACCCCCTCACCACCGACGCCGGCGAGCCGTCGGCGCCCAGACCGGGACGGCCCGAATCCTCCCAGGCCAGGGCCGGCGCCCCCAGCACATCCACGGCCAGGTTCTGCAGGCGCTGGTTGTACTCGGCCTGGTACAGCTTGGTCACCGACCCCTCCGGTCCGGGCTGGCGGCCGGACTTGCGGGCCGCGGCGGAGCGAGCATTGGTCAACGCAACGATGCGACCTTCCATGTAAGCCTGAACCAGGCGGTGACGCAGGTTGGCGTCCTCCCACGCCCCCGACGCCCGAGCCGCGGCGATAAGGGCATTCACTGGGCCACCCCCGACGTTTCCCCCCCCGATGCTTCCCTCCCCGGAAAGGGCGACTCTCTCATTCATCAGCGTGGTGGTGGCCACGGACCAGCCCTGGCCCTCATCCCCCAGGCGATGACTGTCGGGGATCCGTACGTCGGTGAAGAAAACCTCGTTGAACTCCGAGTCACCCGTGATCTGCTTGAGGGGGCGCACTTCCACTCCGGGGGCGTGCATGTCCACCACGAAATAACTCAGGCCCTTGTGCTTGGGGGCCTCGGGATCGGTCCGGGCCACCAGGAGACCAAATGACGCCATGTGGGCCAAGGTCGTCCACACCTTTTGACCGTTGACGACCCATTCGTCCCCGTCCCTCACGGCGCGGGTGGCCAGGCCGGCCACGTCCGAACCGGCGCCCGGCTCGGAGAACAACTGGCACCAGATCTCGCGGTGCTGGGCCATGGGCGGGAGGTAGCGGCGTTTCAGTTCCTCGCTGCCCCAGGCCATGATGGTGGGGCCGCCCATCCCGATCCCGATGACGTTGAAGGACCGGTAGACCTTGAACCGGCTCAATTCTTCGTTGACTATCTTGGCCTGGGCCCCCCCGAGTCCGGCCCCTCCGTAGTCCACAGGCCACGTCGGAGTTGCCCACCCGGACTCTCCCAAGAGGGCGCACCACCGGGCGTAGTCGACCTCGGGGCGGACCCGGTCCAGGGCGGCCTCGTCGCCAGCCTGAACGGCCGCCACCCAGGCGGCGGGCAGGTTGGACTCCAACCACTGGCGCACCTCGGCCCTTAGCTGGTCATCGGTTCGCTCTGGATGGATCCCAATCCCTGTCGTTGCTGTCCCTGTCATCCCGCCAGATTACTTGACCGATCGGTCAATGAGTCCACCTCGACAGGTCGAAGCGCGCCACGGTCTCGACATGAAATGTGTCGGGGAACAGATCGAGCACGGTGAGGCTCGTCAACTCATATCCGTGGGTGGCCAGGAGGGCGACATCGCGGGCCATAGATGCCGGATCGCAGCTGGCAAGGACCAGCCGGGGGGAGCCAAGTGCGGCCAATCCGGCGGCGGCGGCCTTGCCCAACCCCGGTCTCGCCGGGTCGGCCACCACCACGTCGAAGATCGGCCCCCTTCGATGGCTGGCCAGTGCCGGCGGGTCGGCCTTCAGCCAACGGGCCTGGTCCGCCACTTGACCGTGGATCACGGTGGCATCCAGATCAGCCAGGTTGGCCCGGGCATCCGATACGGCCCGGCGGTTCGACTCCACGGCCACCACCCGGGCCCCATGGGTCCGGGCGAGTTCTCCCCCAAGTATCCCGACGCCGGCATAGGCATCGAGGACAACCCCACCGGTGGGCAGGGCGTCAGCGACCGCGGACGCCACGACGTCGATCAGGAGTTCGGCCGCTTGGGGGCCGGACTGGAAAAACGAATCAGCCGAGATGCGCCAGCGGCGTTTGGATACCACCTCGTGAATGAA
>JBOGIG010000160.1:0-5374 GCA_050742455.1 Acidimicrobiales bacterium | reverse complement strand
CCGATGGCCACCTCGAAGTGCTTGGCCATCTTGTACCTGTTGATCACCTTGCCCAGGCGCAGGCCGATCTTCTCGGCGCCACGCAGGCGTCCTTGTTCGACCGCAGCGGTGATCGGGCCCAGCGCCTTTTCGGTGGCGGCCAGCAGCTCGGCCCGCTTGCGTCGCCGCTCGTTCGCCAAGAGCGGGTTACTACAGGCAATGAGTCGTTCGCCCGGGTAGTCGGGGTGGGAGAATCCGACCAGGTCGGCCTCGTCGAACAGACCCAGTTGCAAGGGGCCGTCATCCCGGGCCAGGGCCTTGATCTGGGGGGCACGCAGACAGGTCAGCCACCCGAGTTCGCTGGTCTGCCTGAGGGCCCGTATGCGGGCCGAGGTGATCATGCCCCGGTCGCCCACCATTGTCAGGTGATCGAGGCCGAAGCGACCCCGGACCATCTCGACGATGGAGATGAAGGCCGATGGGTCGGCGGTGTTGCCCGGGAACACCTCTATGGCCACGGGCCTGCCCACCTTGTCGGTGAGCAGTCCGTATTCGATCTGGGCCAGGCCCCGCTTGTTGTCCCTGGAGTAACCCCGGGCGGCCAGCTCGTTATGGGTTCCTTCTACCCATGATGAACTCAAGTCGAAGTAGACCAGGCCCGAGGGATTGGGACCCATCCCGAGGTGGCGCCGGGCCAGGGCCGACTCGATTGAGCCCTGGCGCCCGCCCAGCCAGTCCATGGCCCCGTAGACCTCGTCGGTGGTGATGTCTTGCAGGCCCAGGTCGGGGCCGAGGGTGGTGTCGGAGAACCACTTGGTAGTGGCCAGCTTGGGACGGGGATGGACCACTCGGGCCAGGATCAACGCGTAGGCAATGTCGCGTTGTCGACACGGCGGACCCAACAGGTCAACCAGGCCTAGCGTCTTGGCCATGGCCGCCACCGCTGCCAGGTGTCCATGGGGCAGTGAGCGGGTCAGTTCGAATCCCCTGCCCGCCACCACCAGCGTCTCACCTGACAGCCCGGCCCGGATCGCCTCGACGATACCGGGAGGCAGGTGGGACAGGTTGGCCAGGGTCTCGTTGCGGACCTTGGATCCAATACGCACCGACCGGCGTAACAAGTGGGTCTCGTAGTTCCGTTCCACCCCGTCTTTGCCGACGTAGTGGCGACGGGTTGTCGACACGTGCATAGCGCCACCACGCCTGGGCATAAGCCCAGTATAGCAAACTAATTATCCTCCGTCAACAGATTTAGTGGCTACATTGCTGGGCCCGTAGGCCATTCTTCTGCCTGGTCAAGGGTGTTATTCGGCGGGGATTGGGGCGTAACTTCGGATTAACCGGCCTTGGGGGGAGGGTCAAGAGAAGGGGTGCCGGCGGAGGTTGGTGACGTGCCGTTCGAGGGATGCCTCGACCCGGTGGTGCCGGGCGGCTTCGGAGTCCCATCCCCGTTGCTCGGCGTCGACGCGAAGGGTTCGGATGTCGTCGAGTTGTCCGGTGATGACTTCGGCGCGGTCAGGGTCGGGGACGTAGTTGTCGCACTGTTCGCAGATGTTGGCGTAGGGACAGGCTCCCGCGGTGAGCTCTCGCGAGCAGAACCCGTGCGCGACCCGGGTCTTGAGCATCTCGGAGTGGAGCCAGTCGATCTTGGATGGGACGCTGGTTGCGCCTCCGGCTGGCAGGACGAAGAGGGGCCGTTTGGCCCGAACCTTGCTCATGGCGGTCTCGTAGCCGGCGCGGACGGTCGGCGACGCCACTTGGGCGTAGCGCAGGGTCATGTCCGGGGTGACGTGTCCGAGGAGAGCCATCAATGCGGGGAGTCCCATGCCGGCGTTGACCAGAGCGGTTCCGAAGGTGTGACGGAGCTGGTGGGGCGTGACACGTAGTGGTGTGCCGTCGGGGGCGGTCACCCCGGCGTCAAGCACGGCTTGGCGGAGTCCTTGGCGGATCCGGTGCCCGCCGAGCTTGCGGCCCCGTTCCACGAAGACGAAGTCCGCCGGCCGCCTGTGCCGGGCATGTTGGAGAGCGCGCTGAGTGCCTCGCGCCGTGATCCAGGTGTCGAGGGCGTGGAGTGGTTCGGCATCGAGAGGAACCATGCGTTCGGTGCCAAGTTTGCCGAGGGGAACCTTGAGCCAGATGCCGTGCGTTCCGAAGTCGGCGATGCAGTCGAGCTCGAGATCGAGCAGTTCGCCGATGCGCATGCCGGTGGCGCGCAGCAGGGTCAGCCCGGTCCTGGCGAAAGGATCGTCGAGACCGGCGACGGCGGCCATGATGTCGCGGTCGGTGTCAGGAGCCAGTCCCCTGGGGAGAGGCTGGGGCAGGCGGGGCAGGTCGGCGAGAAAGATGAGTCGTCGTTGCGGGCTCGATGCCCATCCCCATTCGGCGATGTCCTCGAAGAACACCCGCAGGTCGATGACGTCGTGATGGTATTGAGTCAGGCTCACCGTGCGGCCTTGGCCGTTGGCTCCCCGCCATGGCCGGTGGCGGGCCCAGGCCAGGAACGGCTCGATCTGGCCGGTCCGGGTCAGCTGGTCGAGACGGCTGACGGTGGGGTGCTGCTCGGCGAGCCAGTCGGTCAGGACCCGGATCGACTTGATCCGCATCTGCACGGTCATCGGTCGCAGGACTGGGGTGATGGTCTGCGCGTAGCGGACAACCTCCCGGCGGATCTCCGGCTGGCAGATCGTCTCGGCGTGTTCCGCCGCCGTGCGGGCCGACGGGCCGGCCATGCGAGGAGTGGTGTCGCATACGCCGAGCTGGAAGCAGATGTGGCGCAACGCGAAGATCCTCGTGTGCAGCCGGAACCGGGCCGACGCCGAGATGCCCGCAGCCCGGTCGCATTCGGCGATCACCGCGTCGAAGTCGGTGTCATCGAGTTGGTCGAGGGTCTTGCCGGTCACCACCGCGACCAGGCTCAAGGCGAGCACGGCGACCTGATGGATCCAGTTCTTGCTCCAGCCCATGTCGACCCCGCTGCTGGTGACGCGTTCGACGTCGCCGGGGTGGGCGGCGGCCCACACCGCGGGCAGGTCAACACCGCCCGGTTTAGCTGCCACCAGCTCAAGGTCGGGGCGTATCAGGCCCGTCACGAACAGCCATGTGGCGAATGGCCATGCTCTCATGCGATGCAGATCGGCGAGGCGGGCTGGTGTCGGCCGGCTCATCCACGCCTCGAGGTCTGGGTGGGCGACAAGGAAACGGCGGCCCCGCCAAAGCCGGTCTCGTTGGACCGACGACTTGATCGGCAAAGTCATCACCCACGACGCGTACTCGTCGATCAGATCACCTCGCAGGTCCCCAACCGCAGCCAGGACCGTCATCGCATGGCCTGCTTGGCTCGGACCCACTCTGCCGAGATCGTCTCGTCGCTGAGATGGATATAGCCGGCGGTCGTCTCCGCGTGGGCGTGGCCCATCAACTCGCGCAACACCAGCAGATCGATCCCCGCGGCAGCCAGCTCGGTCCCGAACGTGTGACGAAGGCGATGTGGCCGGACCCGGGTCGCACCCGATCGGGACCGGTGCGTGCGGAAGATCCGTCGCATCCCCGCCTCGGTCATCGCCTGCCCGGTCGTCGGGCCTCGCAGAACAACGAAACACTCCTGGGTCGACAGCCCCTTCGGGCGTTCATGGCGCAGATAGCCCGACAGCTCGGCGAAGAACGAGCGCTCGACCGGGACCAGCCGTTGCTTGGCGCCTTTCCCCGTGACCAGCACCTGGCGCATCCCCATATCGACATCGGCGAGGCGCAGTGAGCGCACCTCGCCAGCGCGAAGACCGCCGAGCAGCATCAGCAACACGATCGCCCGGTCCCGGCGGGTTCCCAAGTCCGCAAGGAACGCCTCGACATCATCAGCAGGAAGGCTCTCCGGCAACCGTCGGTCCTGGCGGATCAGCCTCCCGCCCGTCGTCGGCCGCCGGCCCTGTACGTGTCCCAGCAGCCCTGACCGGGCCCGGCGCAGGCCACTCGACCGGCGAGGTGACGGCACCGGATTCGTGTCGCGGTGACCGCTCATGACCAGGAACTCGAACAAGCCGCGGATGGCTGCGATCCGACGATTCATCGTCGTCGGAGCCGGTCCCCGCTTCGCCTCCAGCTTCACCACCCGCTGGCCCCGAGTGGCTGACGGACGCGCCTGCCACTCCACCCAATCGAACACGTCCTGCGGTCCCACCTCGCCCGGGGCGATAGTCCGCTCAACCAAAAACCGGCCGAAGTTCAACACGTCGAACGCGTACCCACGCACCGTCGCGGCCGCGAAGTTCCGGCTCTCCAGATGCGTCAGCCACCGGTTCGCCTGCTCAGTCACCGGGCCGTCACCCGCCAAACGATGACCGCCATCCACCCGAACCACACGAACGCCCACAGGGCCTCCCTCGCAGCGAGTCTCCACCCCCGTTCAGCGCCGAAGGTGGACCCTCACCCTGCTGCCCGGAAGACCAACCCCGAAGGCCGGTAAACGGAGATCAGATGCACGACACAGGTCTGAACGTTCGCCTTGGGCCAGGTGGCCTCGATGGCATCGCCCAAGCCCTCCAGGCCATCGCAGCAAACGAAGATGATGTCGTTTACACCCCGATTGCGGATCTCGGTGAGGACCGAGAGCCAGAACTTGGCCCCCTCGCCCCCGTCTCCCAGCCACACCCCAAAGATGTGCTTGCGGCCCTCCACATCCACGCCCACGGCCAAATAGGCGGGCCTGTTGGTCACCACGCCCTGGGTGCGGACCTTGATGACCAGGGCGTCGATGTAGACGATGGGGTACACGGCGTCGAGGGGCCGGGACTGCCACTCGGCCAGCTCTTCGAGGACACCGGCGGTGACCCGGGAGATGAGGTCGGGTGAGACCTCGATCCCGTACATGCGCTTGAGGGCCCGGCGGATGTCCCGAGTCGACATGCCCGTGGCATACAGGGCGATCACGTTCTCGTTGAACTTCTTGAGCCTGGTGGCGCCCTTGGGCACGATGATCGGCTCGAAGGAGCCGTCCCGGTCCCGGGGTATGTCGAGGTCGAGCGCCCCGATCTCGGTCAGCACCGTCTTGGGCGTGGTCCCGTTGCGGGAGTTGCCCGAGCCCCGACCGGCCGGGTCACCCTTCTCGTAGCCGACGTGGTCGGTGAGCTCCTCGGACAAAGCCCGTTCCAAGAGCCGCTTGGTCAACTGGGCCAGTACACCGTCCTCGCCGAGCAGTTCGAGCCTGTCGGTGTGGACCTTTTGCATCAAGGCGTCGATCACCTCATCGGGAATCGCCTCGGGCTTGAGGGTCTACGACAAGTTAGTACGCGCGTAGTATCGTGAGGGTGTGGAGGTCACCGCCCAGGGACTCGCGCGATTCTTCGAGGTGGTCCTGCCTCACATGGACGAGGTCCAGCGCAGGGTGGTGGGTGGTGCAGTG
>JBOGIG010000159.1:0-2050 GCA_050742455.1 Acidimicrobiales bacterium | reverse complement strand
ACCGAGGCACCGGCCACGCTTATCTGGGTCGGGGTGTACCCGTCGAAGGTGGTACCGGCATAGGCGGGGTGAAAGCCCTGGCGCTGCATGGCCTGGAGGAGCTTGGCGTTGCCGGTGACGTCCATGGTGGTGAACACGCCCTGGCACCCGTTGGCCTTCATCTGCAGGACGTCCTGGTCCAGCGAGGCGGTGGCGGGAGAAATGCTGTAGTCGGTGAAGCAGGAGGTGGCTCCCTCGTGGGTGAAGAGGTACTGGAACTCCTTGGCCGCATCGGCACTGATGGGAATGCTGTACGCCAGCGTGGCCACCTTGGTGGGAAAGTTGCCGTTGGCCTTGAGCCCCTGCACCAAGGAGTCGTAGATCTCGGGGTGCCCGCCCTGGAAGTAAAGGGTGGAGCCTCCGGCGCTCCAATAGACCGGCGAGGTCCCCCGGTTCCCGTTGATGGCCTGGCCGATATCGGGAACCTTGGCATTGATCATTTCCTGCACACCGCCGTTGTCGGCATCCGAAGTGGAGCCCACGAAGGCCAGCACACGGGGAGCAAGGTCGGCCACGTCCGCCGCGTTCTTGGACGAGTTCTGTCCGTCATCCTCGACCAGAAGCTTGAGTTGGCGGCCACAGATTCCGCCCGCGGCATCGATGGCGCTGAACAGAGCCTGGACCCCCTCGGAGCCCTGCTCGAAGTTATTGGCCAGCACGCCCGTCAAGCCGCTCACGTTGCCCAGATCTATGGTCGTCGGGGTCACGCCGGCGTCTGAGGCGCCATTGCCCCCGTTGCCAGGACAGGCCGCGGCCTGCGCAGCCGGATCGAAGGGAAAGTTCGAAGGCGACAGCGCCGCCGCCGTAACCGTTCCACCCCCGGCGTGGCCCGCCGTGGCGGGACCCCCGCCCCCTGGTGTCGCACTGCCCCCTGGTGCCGCACTGCCCCCGGAGGCGGCGCCAGTCGAACCGGCCGGAGTGGTACCTGTCCCCGTTCCCGAACCGGGTGACCCGGGAGTGAGGGTGCCGCCGGGGAGCCCGGCCTGGCCGGGAGTGACCCCATTGGCCCCCAGATACGGTGCGGTGCGAGCCCCGCAGGCCACGGCCAGCAACGACACGGTCGTGATCAGAACGCAGAACCGCCACCGAACCCGAGGCACGGAATTTCTGGCCCTCAACATACGCTCCCCCATCGAACGTCATCCCCACGGGGACTCCAGCATCCCCCAATCTAGCCTCCGACGGACAAGCCCGACAGATATGACGACTATGTCATACAACGGCGGCAGAGTCGAGGCTACAGCTCCCAGCGCGGGGGCCGCCCCTCGGCCCGGGCTCGGGGTCCCTCGAGGGCGTCAGGATGTACCCAGTGGGCCTGCACTTGGGTCCAACCCCGTTCCATGGCCGGCAAAAGCACATCCCGACGAATAGAGCGCAGCACTGACCGGGTCCGCCGCACCGCGGCGGGTGAGGCCGACGTCACCGCCCCGGCCAGCTCCCAGGCACGGTCCATCAACAACTTGTCGTCGACCACCTCACCCACCAATCCAAGACGTTGGGCCATAGCGGCATCGATGCGGCCCGCGCCTCCCAGCAGGCATAGCCGGGACAGGGTCTCCATTGAGACGTGGAGAGCCAGGGAGACGGGCTCGATCCCGCTCACCTGTCCCAGCGCCACATGGGGATCGACAAAATACGCCGACGCCGCGGCCACCACCATGTCGGCATCGGCCACAAAGTGAAGACCACCGCCGGCACAGACCCCGTTGACGGCGGCGATGACCGGGACCTCGACCCGATCGCCGGGCAGAAAGGCCAGTTCCTCCATGACCGACTGGCCGTGGGCTCGCCGCTCTGCCCCCAGATCACCCACATCGGCCCCGGAGCAAAAGGCTCGCCCCGCCCCGGTGACGATGATGCACCCAAGCGAGGCGTCGGTCGCCACCGCGCCCCACAGCTCCTCGAGCCCGAGGCGCATGTTCCAGTCGAACGCATTGAGCTGGTCGGACCGATCCAGCACTACGAGCAACGTGTCGCCTCGACGCTCGGTTCTAAACCCGCTGGGAGCGCC
>JBOGIG010000158.1:0-8683 GCA_050742455.1 Acidimicrobiales bacterium | reverse complement strand
ACCTGTGGCCCCGCTATGCCGGGGACTTGGGGGGAATCTGGGTCGGGGGTGGCCCGACGGTCGGGTTCGCTTCGGCCCAGGTCCGCTTCGCCAACGGGATGAAGGTCGAGGCCCTGGAACCCAACCTGGTGGAACGCAACGACTTCCTCAGACGGTTCCTGGACCACTCGGGACCGGGTCCCCACCACCTCACCTTCAAGGTCACCGACATCGAGATGGCCATCGCCAAGACCGAGGAGGCTGGCTATCGCCCCGTGGGGGTGGACCTGTCCGAGCCCCAGTGGAAGGAAGCCTTCCTGCACCCCAAGGACGCCCCCGGAGTGGTCGTGCAACTGGCCCAGTCCAAAGGAGATTGGGACGAGGCTCCCCGGCCGGCCTCATTGCCTTCACCCCGCACCGACCCCCCCGCCAGTCTGATCCACGTGGCCCACTGCGTGGCCTCCATGGACGAAGCCCTCAAACTCTTCGCTGGGCTACTGGGGGGCGCCGAGCAGGACAGGGGCTCGAGCGAGGCCTTCGGTGGCAGCGAATGGGTGGACCTCGCCTGGCCCGGAGCCGGCGTGCTCCGCCTGATCTCTCCGGCCCGCCCCGACAACGCCCCTACCCGGGCCGACAACGCTCTAGCGCACTGGCTGGGGGGCCGATCGGGGCGGATCCACCACTTGCACTTCGCCTGCTCACGGCCACGGGAGCTTGCCGGCGCCAAACCGGCCAGCGGCACCGATGGTAGGGATCCGTGCTTCGAGGTGACCCCCGAGGACAACTTCGGAGTCAGGCTCCTCCTCGACGACGCCGGGACGTGACGTCCAAGCAGTGACGTCCAAGCAGTGACGTCCAAGCCGTGACGCCCAAGCCGTGGCGCCCGGGCCGTGGCGCCCGGTGTCTGTTGGAACACTACGGTATGAAGGTGGCTGAACACGACGAGACGGGCGACGCGGGCGACGCCGAGAACGGCGAACACGGCGTCGCCGGCAAGCGCAAGCGACCAACCAACCCCGCTCGGGTAACCCAGGCCCTCATCACCCGTCGGGAACAACTGATCGGCTATGTCCTGGCCGCATATGCCGCCGTCGGATTCTCACTCATCTGGATCCCCCTGCTGCACAAGACCAGCACACACCACCACTCCTCGGCCACGGTGGAATTGGTCGTAGGTTTGGGCATGGCCCTGATCCTGGCCGCCACGGCACGCCTGGGACGGGCCTATTTCATGGGCGCAGCCGCCCTGCTGGTCGGGCTCGGACCGTGGAATAGTGCGTCGGTCCTGGGATTTCCCGCCATCGGGCTTGGGGGTTGGATGCTGTACCGGACCAGCAAGAGCGCAGGTGAAGCCCGCCGGGCGGCTCGGGCCGCCGGTGGCAGCACCCGTCCGGCCGCATCCCGACGGTCCGCAGGTCGCGCCGGCGGGCGCAACGCGACCGGTTCTGTGCGAGGCTCTCGCCGGCGGGGTTCGGCCCGAGCCGGGACGAGCGCCACCGCGACCAACCGTCCAGCGGCATCCAAGCGGTACACGCCGCCCAAGCATTGAGCACCCCGACCCCAGCCGCCCGCATTGCTGACCGGCATCCGGACACGCTCATTTCTGACCGGCATGCGGACACGCTCATTCCTGACCCCAATGGGCCTTGCTACACAGGTGAGAGGACTTCATGATTTCGAAGGCCCTGGCCGGGCGGCGCATAGCTGTTACCGGAGCCACCGGGTTCCTGGGCACCGCCCTGGTGGAACGGCTGTTGCGCAGCGTCCCGGACTGCGAGGTCGTAGTCCTGGTACGACCAGGGCGACGCAACAGCCCGGCCGACCGGACGAGGCGAGACATCCTGCGCAATGACTGCTTCGACCGCCTGCGCTCAGAATGGGGGGCCGATTTCGACTCCACCATGGCCCGACGGCTCATCTCCATCGGCGGCGACGTGGGCACCGACGGACTGGGACTTAACGATGAGGGACGAGACATCCTGGCCGGCGCCGACGTGGTCGTGCACTCCGCTGCCAGCGTTAGCTTCGACTCTCCCCTCGATGCCGCCGTGGAGGTCAACCTCCTGGGACCGTCGCGGGTGGCGGCGGTGCTCAACCAGCTGTCCACCCCGGATCGTCGACCCCACCTGATCGCCGTATCAACCGCCTATGTGGCCGGAAAGCGCCGGGGCAAGGCCTACGAGACCCTCCTGCCCGAGACGACCTATGCCACCGAGGCGGACTGGCGCGAAGAGGTGGACGCCGCCCGGCGCCTGCGGGCCGACCTCGGATCCGAGAGCCGCCGGGCGGCCCAACTAAAGGTTTTCACCCGCCAAGCCCGATCCCAGATCGGCGCCGCCGGAGTCCCCCTGCTGGCCGAACGCGCCGAGAAGATCCGCCAGGACTGGGTACGAGACCAACTGGTGGAGGCCGGTCGCGCACGAGCCGCGGCCCTGGGGTGGCCCGATGCCTACGCCTTCACCAAGGCCATGGGCGAGCGGGCCCTGCTGGAGAACCGGGGCGACCTGGACCTGACCATCGTGCGCCCCTCGATCATCGAGTCGTCCCTCGCCGAGCCCACCCCGGGGTGGATACGCGGTTTCCGCATGGCCGAGCCGGTCATCATCTCCTACGCCCGAGGCCTGCTGCGGGAGTTCCCGGGCGTGCCCGAGGGCATCATCGACGTCATCCCGGTCGATCTGGTGGTGGCCGCCATCGTGGCCGTAGCGGCCAACGGTCCCGCTCTCGAAGGCCCAAGCGTGTATCAGGTGGCATCGGGAGGTCGCAATCCTCTGCGCTACCGGACCCTGGTCGACCTGGTGCGCGAATGGTTTACCGAACATCCCCTCTACGACTCCGACGGCCAGCCCATCGTGGTGCCCGACTGGTCCTTTCCCGGTCGGGGCCGGGTCCAGCGCCAGCTGACCCAGGTATCCAAGGCCCTGTCGGTGGCAGAGAAGGCGGTGACCGCCCTTCCCCTGCGCGGACGGGGGGCCGAGCTGTCGGCTCGCTTCGAGGAACGCCGAAGCCAGATTGAGCGGGCCCAGGGGTACGTGGAGCTGTACGGCTCCTACGCCGAGACCGAGGCCATATATCAAACGGACCGCCTCGTCGCCCTCTATGAGGGATTGGACGATGATGATCGGGCCCAGTTCGGATTCGATCCAGCGCTGGTCGACTGGCCCAGTTACGTGACCGGGATCCACCTTCCCTCAGTGGTGGCCCACGCCCGGGTGCGCACCGAGGGGGGCAAAAGGACAGGACTGTCCCGTCAGGAAAGAGGACTGCGGGCCGTGCTGAGCCCAGATCGACACCTGGCCGTTTTCGATCTGGAGAACACCCTCATCGCCTCTAATGTTGTCGAGTCCTATTCCTGGCTGGCCACCCGGCACCTCGACTGGGACGAACGGGTCCACTTCACGGCCTCCATGCTGCGCCAGGCCCCGGGCCTTCTCGCTTTGGACCGGCGCGACCGTGGAGACTTCCTACGCCAGTTCTACCGTCGCTACCAGGATGCCCCCGTCGAGAGACTGGCCACCGATTCGTGGGAGATGTTCTCCGACATGATCCTGTCCAAGTCCTTTCCCGACGGCTTCCGCAGGGTGCGACGGCACCGGGCGCTCGGCCATCGGACCCTGCTCATCACCGGGGCGCTCGACTTGGTCATCGAACCGCTTCGCCCCCTGTTCGACGACATCGTGTGCGCCTCCTTGGGCCAACACCACGGGCGCCTTACCGGCGAAATGATCGAAGCTCCTCCCACTGGTGAAGCCCGGTCCCTGGTCATGGCCGAATACGCCGGCGCCCACGGGCTGGAATTGGCTGAATCAGTGGCCTACGCCGACTCGGCCAGCGACCTGCCCATGCTGGAAGCGGTCGGGCACCCGGTAGCTGTCAATCCCGAAGCCACCCTGGCCGCCGTAGCCCGTAAGCGGGGCTGGCACACCGAGACGTGGTCCAAGGCCCCCGGCCACTACCGTTTGCCCCTGCCCATGGGTCCGCGCTCGTGAAGGCCCTGGTGTTCGAGCGCAACCTGGGACGCTTCGCCGCCTCCCGGGTGGCCTCGGCCCTGGGCTCGGGTCGAGGGGTGGCGGTCGGACCCCTACACCTGACCGAGGTCGACGAACCCGAACTGCCCGGACCCGACTGGTATCGCCTGGCCCCTCGCCTAGCCGGCATATGCGGATCGGACCTGGCCACCCTCGACGGCCATAGCTCCCGCTATTTCGAGGAAATCGTCAGCTTCCCTTTCGTTCCCGGCCACGAAATAGTGGCCGACCTGTTGACGGAGCTCGAGCCCGGGTCGGGGTCGGGCCGAGTGGTGGTCGAGCCCGTGCTGTCCTGTGCCGTTCGGGGCATCGAGCCGACCTGTGCTGCGTGCGCGGCGGGGCACACGGGGGGATGCCAGCGCATCGCCTTCGGTCACATCAAGCCCGGACTCCAGACGGGCTACTGCACCGATACCGGGGGTGGGTGGGGTGGGGTTGTCGTGGCCCACGCCAGCCAGCTCCATGTGGTGCCCGAGACCATGAGTGACGAGACCGCAGTGATGGTGGAGCCAACGGCGTGCGCCATCCATGCCGCCCTGAGGGCCCGAGTCGAGGGTGGCGATGTCGTGGTGGTGTTGGGGGCGGGAACGCTCGGACTGTGCACGATCGCGGCCTTGCGGGCCTATTCCCCGCCCCGCACCCTCATCGTCGGGGCCAAGCACCCGGACCAAAAGCGTCTGGCTGGCGACCTCGGGGCCGATGTCGTGGTGGCCCCTTCGGAAGTCGGGCGCGTGGTTCGTCGCGCCACTCACACCATGGCCGTTCCGGCCCCACGGGCCACAGCCGCCCCTTCTTCCCGCCTGACCGGAGGGGCCGACGTGGTCGTGGACTGCGTGGGTAGCGCCGCATCCATTGCCCAGGCGCTCGAGTTGGTGCGGCCTCGGGGCCGGGTGGTACTGGTCGGCATGCCCGGATCTGTCCGAGTGGACCTGGCCCCGTTGTGGCATCGGGAGCTGGAACTGGTCGGGGCCTATGCCTACGGCCAGGAGGAAGTGGGCGACGACGCAGGCAACCCGGCCCCGGTGCGCACCTTTGACCTGGCCTTCGAACTGGTCCACAATGCCGAACTGGGCCGTCTGGTATCGGCCCGCTATGGCCTGGGCGACTACCAGGCCGCAATCGCCCACGCTGCGGCATCCGGGGCCAGAGGAGCAACCAAGGTGGTCTTCGACTTGAGCATCGGCGCCCGGCGACGGTGGGACGACAACGACACAGCGCGGAGGAACAAATGAGCCCCAGGCCCGGATTCGTGTTGGAGGTGGACCGCTCCACCCCCGACACCCTGTTCTGGAGCGGGGAGGGCTATTCCCTCCAGCGCCTGCCGGTGGGCTCGCGCGTCATCTACGCCCCCGAGCCCACCGAGGCACTCGACGATCCCGACGCTGCCGTGGCCCACGCCCTCGCCCATCCAGAGGGTGACAGCGAGCCCTTGGCCGCCCTGCTGCGTCCCGGCATGCGCCTGACCATCGCCTTTGACGACGTGTCCCTCCCCCTTCCTCCTATGGTGCGGCCCGACAACCGCCAGCGGGTCATCGAGGCGGTGCTGGACCTGGCGGCGTCGGCGGGGGTGGAGGACGTGGTGCTCATCGCCGCTTTGGCCTTGCACCGGCGGATGACTGAGCCCGAACTGCGCCAGGCCCTCGGGGACAGGATCTACGATGCCTTTGCCCCAGCCGGGCTGCTGGTCCAGCACGACGCCGAGGACCCCGACGGCATGGTCCACCTGGGCCAGACCGACCAGGGCGAGGACGTCGAGATCAACAAGAGGGCGGCCGAAAGCGATCTGATCGTCTATGTCAACATCAACCTGGTCGCAATGGACGGTGGACACAAGAGCGTGGCCACCGGGCTGGCCAGCTACAAGAGCCTGCGCCACCACCACAATGTGGCCACCATGCGCCAGTCCCGCAGCTTCATGGACCAGCACCGCTCAGAGTTGCACTCGTCCAACTGGCGTATGGGCCGTCATCTGGCCGCATCGGGAGTCAAGATCTTTCAGATCGAGACCACCCTCAACAATGACGCCTTTCCCGAGGCTTTCGGCTTCCTTCAACGCCGGGAGTGGGAGTGGTCGGCCCGTGATCGGGTCGCCTTTCTGGCCAGCTCCAAGGCCCTACGCCACACTCCCCCGCCGTTGGCCCGGTCCATCATGGCCTCCATCCGCTCTCCCCACGCCATGACCAGCGTGCAGGCGGGCGAAGTCGAGGCCGTTCACGCCCTGACCACCTCGGTCGTCTATGACCAGCAATTGGTCCAGGTGTCAGGTCAGGCCGACATCTTGACCATGGGCCTTCCCTACATCTGTCCCTACAACGTCAACTCCATCATGAACCCCATCCTGGTGGCGTGTTTGGGGTTGGGGTACTTCTTCAATATGTACCGCGGCAAGCCCCTCGTACGCGAGGGGGGCGTGGTCATCATGTCGCATCCCACCCCATGGTCCTTCAACCCGGTGCACCACCCCAGCTACATCGATTTCTTCGAACAGGTCTTGTCCGAGACCACCGATCCCATCGAGATAGAGGCCAAATACGAAGCCGACTTCGCCACCGATCCCTGGTACGTCCACCTGTACCGCACCGGCCACGCCTATCACGGCGTTCATCCCTTCTACATGTGGTATTGGTGCGCCCACGCCCTGGCCCATGTGGGCGGGGTCATCGTGGTCGGAGGCGACGCCGGGGCGGTGCGCCGTCTCGGCTTCAAGCCCGCCTCCACCCTGACCGACGCCCTGGAGATGGCCGAGGACGTCGTGGGCCGTTACCCTTCGGTCACCCACCTGCACTCCCCTCCCCTGCTCATGGCCGACGTCACGTGAGCCCGGCTTTGTGCTGCCGGCCTCTGCCTGCGGGACTCGCCCCGAGGGCTGGCGGCGCGTGAGCCTGAAGCACTTTCCCTACCGGGCCCCGACCCGGCCCGACTCGATCGGCGCGCCTGAGGACGAGACCAGGCTGGGCATCGACTACGACACGGCCTGGGCCCGGCGCTACCCGGTGCGCCTGGCCCGGGCCCTGCTCATGGACGGCGTGACGCGGCCGGCAGTGGCCATCGTGGCGGGGCCCCGCCTGTTCGGACTGGACCATCTGGCCGGCCTTCATGGTCCGGTGATATTCGCCGCCAATCATGCCAGCCACATCGACACGCCAATCTTGTTGACCAGCCTGCCGGAACGATTTCGTCATCGCTGCGTGGTGGCGGGCGCGGCCGACTACTTCTTCGACAAGGAGTGGAAGGCTGCCCTGTGGAGCTTCGCCATCAATGCCGTGCCGATGGAGAGAACCAAGGTGTCGCGCCGCTCGGCCACCCTGCCCACCGAATTGATCGGACAGGGGTGGAGCCTATTGATCTACCCCGAGGGAGGCAGGAGTCCCGATGGCTTCATGCATCCCTTCGCCGGAGGCGCCGCCTATCTGGCTCAGCGCTCAGGCGTGCCGGTGGTGCCCATCTATCTGGAGGGGACCCGGCGCATACTGGGCAAGGGCAAGACCACCTTTCGCCCGGCCCGGACCACGGTATGCTTCGGCGCCCCCATGAGACCGCAGGACAATGAGAATGCCCGACGATTCTCCTCCCGCATCGAAGCGGCTGTCGCCGCCCTGGCCGACGAATTGGCCACGGACTGGTGGTCTGCCCGCCGCCGAGCCGCCGCCGGTACTACCCCGACCCTGTCCGGCCCGGCCCAGCCTGACTGGAGACGAGCCTGGGCTCAAGGCGACGAGGGTGGTCCCGATCGCAAGCCCAATCAACCCCGGGGCAAGGTGTGGCCACCCCTGTGACCCCCGGTGCGACCCGCCGCGCGACCCCCGGTGCGGCACCCGCTGTAACCACCCGGCCGGGTGACCGGGACTCGGCTCCCCTGGGACCGGATTCCCTAACTTGGCAACTGGGGATGGATCGCCGCGCCTTGCTGCTGGCCGGGAGAGCGCTGATGCTCCAGGTCATGCACCCCACCGTCGGCGCCGGAGTGAGGGACTTTTCCACCTATCGCCAGGATCCATGGGGGCGTCTGGAGCGAACGGTGCGCTCCTTGCTCACACAGATCTTCGGCGGGGAGGCAGCCGTCGACGAGGCGACCCGGCTGCGGTCCATGCACGCCCGGATCCGGGGGACGGGCTTTGACGGCCGACACTACAGTGCCTTGGAGCCTGGGGCCCAGGTCTGGGTTCATCTATCGAACTTCGATACCATGCTGGAGCTGCACCGTGGATTCGCCCATCCCCTCGGCGAGGGCCAGGCCGAACAGCTCTACACAGAATGGCTCCAGGTCGGACGTTTGCTCGGCCTAAGGGACAAGCACCTGCCTCCCGACTTGGAAGGCTTCACCGCCTACATGGCACACATGACCACGGATGTGCTCAGCCCAAACGAGACAGCCCGCCAGACCTTGCGCTCTTTGGTCCTCGAAGACGTGCCCCCGCCCGTCAAGGCACCCCTGGCTGGGCCGGCGTGGTCTTTGAGTCGGTTCGTTCTTTCCCCCTTGGTTCGCTTCGCCATCTACGACACCACCGTCGGTAGTCTGCCCCCGGTGGTGCGGCACAAGCTCGGGCTGGAGTGGACCACCGCTCAGGAACGGCGAATGCGCTGCTTTGCCGACCTGGTCAGACACACGATGCCCCTGGTCCCTGAGCGAATCAGGGAATATCCGCTGGCCTACCGGGCCAAACAGGCAGCCCGAA
>JBOGIG010000157.1:0-10402 GCA_050742455.1 Acidimicrobiales bacterium | reverse complement strand
GTGGCCCGCTGGCCCAGGGCCACGATCAGCGCGCCGGCCAGCAGCGCCACCGACAGCTCCAGTCCCGCCCGCACCCCGCTCGGCCCGTCGGATAACACCCCGGCCAGGACCGGGCCCAGGCTCTGGCCGATGCCAAAGGCCACGGTCAACACCGCGATGGCCGGGGCCACCTGGTTCGGTGACAGGGAGCGCCGGGCCAGGTTGACCACGGCTGTGACCACGGTGAGGAACGACCCCCCAAAGATGACCGCTGAGGCGTAGTCCCCCACCCGTCCCCCGACCGCCAGGGGCAGGAGCGCCCCAACGATGACCACCCCCAGCACCACAGCCGGACCCCTACCCCCACTCAGGCGGCCGAGCACCGGGCCCCAGGCGAACACCGCGACCATGGCGGCCAATCCCAGCAACGCCCAGAATGCGCTGATCGAGCCCGGGCCGAATCCCTGGGTCTTGATGAAGGCCACGATGAAGGTGACATAGGCGATGTACCCGGCCCCGAACAGCCCGTAGGCCACCAGCGTCGGAGCCAGGCGTCGCACGGGCCAACCGAGGACCCTGGGGCGCACGGCCACCTGGGGATCGGGAGCGTGGCGGGCCGCCGGCACCGCACCGAACAGGGCCGCCAGAGAGACCAGACCGAGCACCACCCAACCCCAGCGCCACGACACCCCGGCTCCGAGGCCCACCACCGGAGGAACGATCAGTGCCGACAGTACGATTCCCGGTCCTCCCCCTCCGAAATACACCCCAAGCAGCACGACCGATTTCCCCGATCTCCCCGACGTCTCCAGGCTCTCGGGGCTATTACGGCTCCCCGATCTCCACTGGCGGCGAGGCCCCCAATCGACCTCGGCCACCAGGCGGGCCACCAGGCCGGCCCCGGCGATGAAGACGAGAGCCCCCGATGCCCCGGTGATGAGGCGAAGAACGAGGAGTATTGCGAAGTTGCCGCTGGCGCCAGAGGCCAGTATGGCGAGAGAGGTAACGGCCAGTCCGACGATGTAGGGGCGTCGGCTGCCGAGCCGGGCGGCCAGCGGTCCGGCCACGACGGCACCCAACAGGTAACCGACGGCGTTGGCCGTGTTCATGGCGCCGGCCTGGGCAAATGTCCATCCCAGATCGGCCCGCATGGACGGCAGGAGCAGGGAGTAGGCGAAGCGCCCGAGTCCGAGCGCAGCAACGGGTCCGAGGGCCAAACCACAGGCGGTCAGGACCGGGCGGGACACGCCCGGGGCTGGGTTCGACACGACTCCATCATGGCCCGTGGGCCGGAGAGTCGGGGCCGGGTCAATCATGGCCCGTGGGCCGGAGAGTCGGGGCCGGGTCAGCCGGGACCCGTATCGCCCCCTGATGTCGACTTGGCTTCCTTACGAGAGCGACGGGGGGACTTGGGGGCGCGGGACAGGCCGAACCACCTCAGGCGCAGCGGGCCGAGCTCAGCCGGGGAGGGATCGGATCTCATTTCGAAGACGCGGGGGACGCGTGGGACTCGCAGGACCCGCTCGGCCTGGCGTTCTTCTTCGAGCAGCTTTTGACGGCCGACCAGGAGGTCGAACTGGGTGATGAGGCCGGCCAGGACGTCGGGGTGGGCCCTTTCCACCACGGGCATCACCCCCACCCCGAGCAGCACCATTCGGTTGGCCACCATCTGGAGGGTCTCGTCGGGGAAAGCCAGAGCCACCGCCGGCAGCATGACCTGCCAGGCGACGACCGCCTGAACCGCTGGAACCTCGGGGGACCCGGGGGCGCCGGCAGGCGGAGAACCCGGTGGCGGAGAGGCTGGTGACGGAGAGCCCGGCGGTAGAGAGCCCGGTGGCGGAGAGGCGGCAGATTCCAGGACCTTTGACCAGGGCAGGACTCCGACCAGGTGCTCGCCGTCGAGGACGGGGTAGAGACGCTGGCGACGCAGTAGGGAACCTTCGGCCAGGCTTTCGCGTATTTCGGAGAGCGACTTGTTGGCCTCCACGGTGTGAACGTCGGTGGTCATGACCTCCCGGACGAAGACCGCTTCGAGGGGGTCGACCGAGTACTCCCGCATGACGTGGAAGCCCCGCCGAGCCACCTTCTCGGTGAGGATGGAGCGCTTGAGGATGAGCACGCTGACGAGGTGGGCCAGCGTGGCCGCCACCAGCAAGGCGAGCAGGCTCCCCTCGTCCTGGGTCAGCTCATAGGCGAAGATGATGGCGGTGAAGGGCGACCGGGTCACCCCGCCCAGGGCTCCGGCCATGCCAATGAGTGCCCAGATGGAGATGGACCCCCCCGGCAGGACGTGGCCCATCACCCCGCCGAGCGCCGCCCCCATCATCAGTATTGGCGCCAGGATGCCCCCGCTGGTCCCGCCTCCGAGGGCACCGGACCAGATCACCAGCTTGACCACAAACAACAAGGCCAGGGCCCCTATGCCCAACTGGCCGAGCAACTCGGCGTGGATGGTGCCATAGCCGACGCCGAGGGCCTTGGGATCGACCAGGCCGCCGAGGCCGATGATGAGCCCGCCGATGGTGGGCCACCACATCCAGTGCAGGTAGGGCCGCAGCTTGAGGAAGGTGTCCTCGGCCAGGTAAACGGCCTGGGTCAACAGCCAGGCGGCGAAGCCGGAGAGGATGCCGATGACCGCCGCCCCCAGCAGCACCGTGCCGGCCAGTGCTGCGTGATGGGGAATGGGGAACAGGGGCTGGGGCGAGACCAGGTGATGGTTGGCCATGACGATGCGCAGCCCGTCGGCCGTGGCCGAGGCCAGACCGATCAGGACCATGGACCGGGGCTTGAATTCGAAGACGAGCAGCTCCACCCCGAACAGGGTGGCGGCCACCGGTGTGCCGAACACTGCGCTCATCCCGCCCGCCGCTCCGGCCACCAGCAGGGCCCGGCGCTCCACCGCAGTGAAGCGGAAAAGCTGGCCGACGATCGATCCCACCGCCCCGCCGGTGAGGATGATCGGTCCTTCCGCCCCGAACGGTCCCCCGGTCCCGATGGATATGGCGCTCGATATCGGCTTGAGGATGGCCAGGCGGGGCAGCACCTTGGACCCCATGATCAAGATGTTCTCCATGGCCTCGGGTATCCCGTGGCCCCGGATCTGCTCCGAGCCGTAGCGGGCCATGAGGCCGACGATCAGACCGCCGCCTATGGGGATGACCAGGGCTATGGCCCCGAGCGTGTTGGCACCGGGCGAGACCAGGTGGGTGGCGATGCGCTGGTAGTACACCAGGCTGGTGATGAAGCCGATCATGTCGAGCAGGGCGAGGGAGATCCCGGCCGACAAGACACCGACCACGATGGCGAGAGGGACCATGCGCAAGATGTCGACCGTGGTGGTGAAGTCGCCCAGCTCGCGCTCCACGCTCGCCGCGGGCCGCTGGTCGGGGCCTATGAAGCTGGCCTTGTCCCCGGGGAGCTCGGTTCCCACGTGGTCCGAGGCCTGGTCGGGCGCAGGGCCTCCGTCTGGCGCAGGGCCTCCGTCGGGCGCAGGGCCTCCGTCTGGCGCAGGGCCTCCGTCGGGCGCAGGGCCTCCGTCTGGCGCAGGGCCTCCGGACCTATCGGGCTGGTCGTCCTCGGCCCCCCCAGGCCCGGTGGTGGTCGTCAACGGCCTGCTCGCATTTCGACCAATATACCTGCACCGGAGCCGTTTTGGCCAAGCCGGGATGATCACCCGGCACCCCGGGCGGAGTTATCAGCTAACGTGAACGTTAGTTATTGAGACTGTCCTAACCGCATGAAACCGAGGCATCCACCGCATGGCGATAACTGAACGGCCACTGAGCCGGTGCTGAAAATGGCCCCAGCAGAAACGGCATCCGTCGGTCAGTCCGACCGCTACAAATGGATAGCCCTGTCCAACACCACGCTCGGCATCTTGATGGTGGCCATCAATTCGTCCATCCTGCTCATTGCGCTGCCAAACATCTTTCAGGGGATAAAGGTCAACCCCTTGCTGCCGGGCAGCGCCAGCCTCCTGCTGTGGCTCATCATGGGCTTCTTGGTCGTCACGGCCGTGCTGGTGGTCAGCCTGGGCCGGGTGGGCGACATGTTCGGCCGGGTTCGCATGTACAACCTGGGCTTCGCCGTATTCACCTTCTTTTCAATCATGTTGTCGATCACCTGGTTCACCGGGACCAAGGCCGCCCTGTGGCTGATCGGCATGAGGATCCTCCAAGGCGTCGGCGGAGCGTTCCTGTTTGCCAACTCCAGCGCCATCATCACCGATGCCTTCCCCAAGGACCAAAGGGGACTTGCGCTCGGCATCAACAGCGTGGCCGCCATCGGCGGCTCCTTCATCGGCCTGGTTCTCGGCGGCGTCCTGGCCCCGGTGAGCTGGCGCCTGGTGTTTCTGGTCTCGGTCCCGGTCGGCCTGTTCGGCACGGTGTGGGCCTACCTCAAGCTGGTGGACACGGGGGTGCGCACGCCGTCGCGCATCGACTGGTGGGGCAACATCACCTTCGCCATCGGGCTCGTCGCATTGCTGGTCGGCATCGTGTACGGCATCGAACCCTACGGGGGCCACACCATGGGTTGGACCAATCCCGGTGTCCTGGCCGCCATCTTCGGCGGCATCGCCACCCTGATCACCTTTGGTGTCATCGAGACCAAGGTGGACAACCCGATGTTCCGCCTCCCGCTGTTTCGCATCAGGGCCTTCGCCGCCGGCAACTTCGCCAGCCTGCTGGCCGCCCTGGGCCGGGGAGGGTTGATGTTCATCCTCATCATCTGGCTCCAGGGCATCTGGCTGCCCCAGCATGGCTACAGCTTCGTGCAGACACCACTTTGGGCCGGGATCTACATGCTGCCCCTGGTGGCCGGATTTCTCATCGCCGGACCGGTGTCAGGCATCTTGTCGGACCGCTACGGGGCCCGGCCCTTCACCACCGGGGGCATGATCCTGGCCGCGCTCAGCTTCATCCTGCTCGAGCGGCTCCCGGTGAATTTCGGATACGTTCCCTTTGCCCTGCTAATCCTGCTCAACGGGCTGGCCATGGGCATGTTCGCCGCCCCCAACCGGGCCGGGATCATGAACAGCCTCCCCCCCCACGAGCGAGGGGCGGGGGCGGGTATGTCTGCCACCTTCCAGAACTCGGCCACGGTGTTGTCGATAGGGATCTTCTTCAGCCTCATCATCATTGGCCTGTCGTCCACCCTGCCCCATACCCTCTATGCCGGTCTGGTCGGACAGGGTGTCCCCAAAGCCGACGCCACCCGCATATCGATGCTCCCGCCCGTCGGGACGCTGTTCGCCGCCCTGTTGGGTTACAACCCGATCCAGTCGATCCTCGGCCCCCACGTTCTCGGGCAATTGTCCCACGCCCACGCCGCCTACCTCACCGGGCGTAGCTTCTTTCCCAAGTTGATATCGGCCCCCTTCGAGAACGGGCTCACGGAGGCTTTCGACTTCGCTGCCATCGCCTGTGTTGTGGCCGCCATCGCCTCATGGCTGCGGGGCGGCAAGTACCACTACGAGGAAGGCGCCGAGCTGAGGGGCGACTCTCCCCCGGCCCCGGTCGAGTCCGCCCAAGCGCAAGTCGAGGTCACCCGGCCACCGGTCGCTCGGCCACCGGTCGGCGTCGGCGCCGGCCAGGCCCCGGTCCAAGCGGCTACCCACGTCGGCGCTCGCGCCGCCACAGATGCGAGCGTGGACTGGACCGTGCCCCCGTAGTGCTTGAGCCGGTCCCACCAGTGCGGACTTACTCTGGTATCGATCAGCAATCCGCTAGCGGTCAGGCACCCCTACACGGTCAACATCTGGGCGAGCACATGCCGTACCGCGGCGAACTCATCCTCCCTGAGCCTGATCTCAGGCGCGTGCCGGCGGAACCGGTGGGCTGAGACGGTGAGGACCTGCTCGGTGATGACCCAACCGCCCCCGTTGGTTATCTGGATGCGGTGGGTCCAGCCGGCTCGCTCGACGCTGGTGAGGGGCAGCACGCTGATGAGCTGCCCCATGGTGATGCCCAGATGGAACGGGGAGGAAACGACAAGCGCCGGCCGGTCCTTGCCTTGCTCGCGGCCGCGTACCGGCTCGAAATCGACGAACCACACCTGGCCGGGTTCGACGGGCCACGGCGAAGCGGGCGCACTCACCCTTCACTGCCGAACCACTCGTCAGTAATCGGGGCGTCGGCTTGGGCAAGCTCGTCGGCTTCTGCGAGGTAGTCGGCCCAGCCCTGCGGGTCGGCCACGCGGTAACGTTGTACGGCGGCGATGGCGGTGGCCTGCCAGTGCTCGTTGACCAGGCGGCGCACGGTTTCGTCTGCGGACGCGCCGCCGAACTCGTCCCGTCCGATCCGTAGAACTCGCTCACGGGTTTCGTCACTCACTCGCAGCATTCAACCCATGTTACTACCGTGTAAACGAGAAGGTGAACAAATTCGTATACTGGAACGGTGGGTGGGACGGGGCCGGCAACCCGTCTATCCGGCCGCAGCGCAGGGACTGGACCGCGCCCCCGTAGCGGAGCTGACGACGATATGGGGTTGCTCTAAACCGGTCAGCAGGCCACCGTCTGGACTCCAGGGGACCACTCCCTGAGTGAGGTCAGCGGTACACCTCCCGCCGGTGGGCAACGGTGACGACCAGCACGAGCAGTTGGTCGTCGTGTACTTCGTAGACGATGCGGTAGTCACCGGCCCCGTCCACCCGAATCCGCCATCGATTGTTCTGACCGACCATCGCCCGACACCCAACCGGACGTGGATCTGCTTGAAGGCGCTCAAGCTCGATCAGCGCTCTTCGGACGACTTGTCGGTCCAGCTTACGGAGCTGGCGGCGCGCAGCAGGGGCAAGCTCGACCCGGTAACGGTGGGAACGGCTGTTCACTCCCCTAGCTCACGGCGAACCTCGTCCAAGGAGACCGGCTTCTCTCCAGTGCGGGCCATTTCCTCGACCGCCTCGTCGGCCATCCGGCCGAGCTGCTCGTCCTCCCATCGCTCGGCCGCCTCGGCAGTCTCAACCGGCACGACGGCGGCAAGACGGCGGCCGTGGCGGGTCAGGTACGTGACCTGGCCCCCGTAGGCGGCCTCGTTGACGACAGCGGCCAGACGAAGGCGTACGTCGGTTATTGGTAACTCATGAGGACCCTCGGACACGGAGTTAGCGTACATCTTGTACGTTCAGTACGCAACCCGTCGGTCGCGGCCCAACCAAGGGGTTGCTTCCCCGGTCGGAACTCCGATCGATAAAAGACAAGAGTCGGGGGCCCAGCCGCCGATCGTCCTAGCCCGCTCCTAGCCAACACTTTCCGTTACGAGCAGAAACGAGTCACACCCAGCGCGGCCGGAGCGTCTATGGTCAGCCCTGGAACGGAGGGTGGGACAGGACGGGCGATACGGTTATCTGGCCGCAATGCAGGGACTGGACCGTTCCGCCGTAGGGCTGGAGTTGGCCCCCAGCCCCGGTGATGGTCAGGTGATCATAGGCATTGGGAGCGGTGACGGCCAAGGACGTCGACTTGGGGCACTGCGCCGATCCATAACCCGTCTGATCGGCGAAGCCCAGGGCGAACCACGCCTTCCCGGCCGGGGCCATGCTCACCGTCGTCACTGGTTCGGGCGGCACGGTGCTGGCCCCATGGCCCCGCAGGACGTCGGTGTGAATGGGGTGGCCGGCGGCGTCGAGCAGGCCCAAGCCGGGATAGCCCTCCAGGGTGCAGGTGGTCCCCGAAGTGTTGGTGAACACGTAGGTGAAGCCGACCGAACCCGCGGCCGCCCCACCCGAGGCCGAGGAGTCCAGGGCCACGCTGAGCTGTGATGTCCTACACCGGTTGGAACTGCCCGCCGGGGTGGATGTGCCCGAGGCGGGCGGGGTGGTGGTGGTCCCGGTGGGACTGGATGTCGTCGAGGTTGTGTTCGCGGATGTGGAGGACGTGGGTCCCGATCTGGCCGCGGGATGGCTGGGGGACGAACAGGCGGCCAGGGCCAGACCCAACGCAGCGGCCAAGCCGAGCATCTCCATGGGACCGCGCACGGGGCGACGAGGCCGGGCGGGACGGTCCGCTTGTCTGAATTGGCGCATGGCTCGAGGGTATCGCCCCGGTCGGGGGGTCAGGACCGATCGATCACCTCGACTTGACAATCCAGACCGGGGACGGCCCCGAGGCGGGCATCGGTGGTGAGCAGCTGTGCGCCGAGAGCCTCGGCCAACCCGACGTACATAGCGTCCCAGCCCCGAACGTTGTCCCTCAGCTCCCAGGCCCGCCCGAGGAAGTCGCGGTGGCCAAATCGCTCGCCGGGCCAGTCCCGAAGGTCTTCGATGGCTTGGTCCGCCCCGGTCCGATCGAGGCGCCCCAGGAACAGATCGCGCCGGATGACGCTGAACACCTCGACATCAATGATGTGCGGCGCGGCCTGGTCCCCGTCGGCGGCCAGGCGTTCCCTGATCCGGTCGGCCCGGTTGGAACCAGTCAGCACCTCGATCAGGCATGAGGCGTCAACGACCAGCATCAAGTACTGGCATCACGGAATGGCCACGGGCCAGGGACCGCGGATCTCATCGAGTGCTTCTTGGGTCTGGGCACTGGTGAGCACCGATCGGCGCCGGGCCGTCCGGGCCAGCCACTCGGCCATGCTCGGGCGGGCGGCCAGCCGGGCTGCCTCTCGGCGCAGGAGTTCGGGGACACTGAGCCCGGCTTCGCCGGCATGCCGTTGAAGTCCGGAATAGACCTCGTCGTTGATATCGCGTATTTGCACGGTCTTAGGCACTAACGCATCTTATCATGCGCCAGTGCATGTTCCGCCTGATCGGGCTGGGGTCCGGCCCGGTTGGGCGTCAGGCGGCCGACAGTGCCTTCCACAGGGCGATGTAGCCGGGGTATTCCAGGTCCGGGGTGAACCAGCCGGCGCGGACCAGCTCGGCGTGCATCCGGGGCAGGTTGCGAAATGGCACGCCAATGTCCACGTGATGGGCCAGATGCCAACCGGTGTTGTACGGCACTATCCACATCCGGGCCAACGGGCGCTGGCGGACGTGGTGGGTGGTGAGGCGACGGTCGGCCGAACGCGTCATCCCGCCGTGCTCGGCGATGGCCCGCAGCCGGTTGATGACCCGCCACACACTCATCCACGGGGCCAGCCAGCACACCGGATACAGCCACGGCGGACCGATGAGGCCCAAGGCCACCCCGATGACCAATTGGACCCCGAGGATGCGAAGGGCCAGGCCCCGGGTGGGACGGCGACTCACGCTGGTGAGAAGGGGCTTGAGGTTCTTCCATCCCGACTGGAGGGAGGCATCCCGCCACAGCTTGCGCCGCAAGGAGGCCCGGGTGATGGGGTAGTCGGCGTAGAGGGCTAAGTCGGGCTCCTCGGGGCCCATCTCGTCGCGGTGGTGGGCCATGTGGGCCCGGCGGTAGCTGAGGGTGCCTTGGAGGGCCGGGTAGCCGAGCAGCCACCGGCCGACCTGGTCGTTCCACCACTTGCGGGAGAACAGGAGCCGGTGGGCCGACTCGTGGCCCAGGATGTTGAGCTGGCAGTGGCCTCGGCCCATGACCACGAAGGCGGCCAGGTAGGCCCACCAGGTGTTGACCACCCCGGCGGCGACGACGACCCCGACCGTCTGGACGAGGGCGCCGACGACCGTGACGGCATTGCGGGCGTCGGGGATCTTCCGGTACGAAGCCCGCAGATCGGGGCGGGCGACGCCCCTGGTGCCGAGCCGGTTGGTGGGGAAGACCGCCGGGAGGAGCTCCGGAGACGGCAGCATGGTGGAGGCCACGGCCCTATATTACGGAAATAATTCAAGCGATGCAAGAAGGTAATACAACCCGGATCCTGGACGCCCTCGGGCTCCGGCCGCTGTCGGCCCGGTCGGTGGTGGCCTCGGTGCTCCTCGGCACGCACCCTCCCCGGCTGTCGGCGGCGGCCCTGGTCGAGCTGTGCGGCCGCTTCGGGATCGCCGGAGGCACCACGCGGGTGGCGCTGTCGCGGATGGTCGCCGCCGGGGAGCTGGCCGCCGAGGACGGGCACTACCGCCTGATCGGCGAGGTCCTCCTCTCCCGGCAGCGGACCCAGGACGATGCCCTCGACCCGTTGCCCCGGCCCTGGACCGGCGGCTGGCGGATGGCGGTGGTCGTCAGTCCCGGCCGGGCGGCGGCCGAGCGGGTCGAGCTGCGCCGGGCCTTCGCCGACGCCCGCTTCGCCCGGTGGCGGGAGGGGGTCTGGCTGCGGCCCGACAACCTGGGCCGCCCGGAGGGGCCGCTCCTCACCGAGGCGCCCGTCCGCTGGCTGACGACCGAACCCGACGGGGATCCCGGGGATCTGGCCGGGGAGCTGTGGGATCTCCCGGCCTGGGTCGCCCGGGGCGGAGCGCTGCTGGCCGCCGCTCCCGACGAGCCCGGGGACCTGGTCGCCTCACCGCCAGAGTGGGCGGCGGCCGTCTTCGCCGCCGCCGCCGCCACCCTGCGCCACCTCCGGAC
>JBOGIG010000156.1:0-1537 GCA_050742455.1 Acidimicrobiales bacterium | reverse complement strand
GAGGCCAAGCGCAAGGCCCTCGAGGCCGCCTACACCGAGATCGTCACCGACGACCTGCCCGAATGGAACCAGAACCCAGGACTGCTCAACTGGCTCGCCAGCCTGTGAGCCAATGCGTCGCACACGGATTATGCGCAGCGATCGGCCCCCAGCGTCGCTGTCACCAGGACTGGCAGACCAGCGCTGCGCATAACCCAGCCCTGTTCATAAGGCGGGGTGATCAGTCCCCTGATCTTCAACATCGCGTTGCACGGGATGGAGGAAGCCGCAGGAGCCGCCTACCAATGGAATCCCTACCGGGAAACCTGGGCAGCAGCTCCGGGCACCCCTGTATTGGTAAGGTACGCAGACGATTTCGTCGCATTGTGCGAGAGCCCAGAACAGGCCGAACAGGTCAAGACCCGGCTCGTGCCATGGCTGGCGTCCCGGGGTCTGACGTTCAACGAGGACAAGACGCGTGTGGTCCACCTCGATGACGGTGTCGATTTCCTCGGGTTCAACATCCGCCGCTACGGCGGGAAGAAGCTGCTGATCAAACCCAGTGCCGGGGCCGTCGAGCGCATTCGGAGACGGCTGGCCGAGGAGGTGCGGGCTCTGCGCGGGGCCAACGCCTCGGCGGTCATCGCGAAACTCAACCCGATCGTGCGGGGTTGGACCGCCTACTACAAGGGTGTGGTGTCCACCGAGACGTTCCACAAACTGGATCGGCATCTGTGGCGTCTCACCTACAAATGGGCGCTCTACCGCCATAACCGAAGATCGAAGCACCGCATCGTCAACCGGTACTTTGGCCCGTTCCACCCGACCAGGCAAGACCGATGGGTGTTTGGCGACCGGGACTCCGGCGCCTTCCTCGTCAGATTCGCCTGAACGAAGATCGTCCGGCACGACCTGGTCAAAGGCTCGGCGTCCCCCGACGACCCCGCCCTGGCCAACTACTGGGCCAAGCGTCGTCGCAGAAACAACGACGCTCCGCCACTCGGGCAGCTCCGATTGCTCCTGCTGCGCAAGCAGAAGGGGCGCTGCCCGGTCTGCAACGGCCTGCTGCTGCACGCCGACCACCCACCGCGCTCTCCCGAGGAATGGGAGCAGTGGGCGGCGGCAATCCGCAAGGCGATCACGGTCAACGCGATCACCGTCGCGGACAGCGGCCCGGACATGAAGGAACAGCGTCTCGTCCACGAACATTGCCGACGACGGAAAACCTTCCGAGGCAAACCGGTAAAGCAACCCGCTCGCAAAACCTTTGGGCTTGCTTGAGCCGTGGTGCGGGGAAAGCCCGCTCGCCCGGTTCTGAGGGGAGGGCGGCGCAGCAATGCGCCGCCCTTACCCGACAGAGCTGTCCGGACGGTCAAAGTTCAGCAACGTACCTCCGGCGGGGCCTGGCGCACCCTCGCCGGACTGGCCGACTTCGCGGTTGTCCAGTCCTACCTGGACACCACCACCAAGTGGGGCATCGACAAACTCCACGCCCTGCGCGACCTGTTCACCACCGGCGCCTGGCTACCACCAGCACTCACCCCAGCTGAATAGGTAC
>JBOGIG010000155.1:0-23628 GCA_050742455.1 Acidimicrobiales bacterium | reverse complement strand
AGGGTCATTTCGCTCCCAGCAGGAAGGGGAGACACTTGGTCAGCCCGGCATCCCAGAGAGGCCAGTCGTGGCCTCCAGGCAGCACGACCAGTCGATGGACCTGCCCGACGGCGGCCATGGCCTGAGCGTAACGTTTGGCATCGGCCAATCCCCCGGTGTCGGTGTTGCCGACCACCAGCATGGTGGGAGGGCCATGCCGAGACACGTGGTACAGCGGGGAATCAGCCCGTATGACCGATGCCGGCTGGCCAGCGAAGATGGTGGGATCGGCTTTGAAGTAGCCGCTCATGGGACAGGTGGCCTGGTAGCCCCCGAGACTGGCCAGGTAGGCGGCGCCGTAGCCTCCGGCGGACAAGCCGGTGATCCCCCAGTAGCCATTGGTCCGATAGTGCCGCGATAGCCAGGTCTGAAGATCCTTCGACATGGCCGTACCGAGTTGTTGCTTGGTGGTGTTGGCAAAGTCGCCATCGGACACTACCGGGCCGTGCCCGTCGGGGATCACTCCGATGAAGGAAGGAAGGGCGCCTGATCCGGCGAGTTCGAGGAGATGGGTGGCCGCGAAGAAGTTGTCCGGCGCGCCGGGCCGGCCGTGCAGGAACTCGATTGTGGGTAGGCGGACCCTGCTACTGGCGTAGTTGGCGGGCAGCAGGACGATCACCCGCTGGCGCCGGCCTATGGATGGCGCCGGGAACGAGGTGTCGATGACGCTGACCGGTCCAGCGCCCGACGCTGCTACCGGGAAAGGACCTGAAGGCGCTCGCTGCACGGAGCCAGGCGAGCTCGGGCCGGATGCACCGGCCGAGGCCGGAGTGGCGATGGCCAGGCCCGACGTGAGTGTCCCAATGGCCATGGCCGCCCCAACGAGGGCGGCCGAGCCCGGCCGCCAGGCCGCGATGGGCCGCCACCTGTCCATGGCGCGCCGGATCTTGCCTGCAATTGGTCCAAGCCGTGCCCCAGCCGGTCCGGGCGTCCTAGAGGAAGATCTACCCATCCGTGCCCCCAGAACCCAGCCGATGGGCATGCAGATCAGGTGCTCCCAGTCGGCAAGTTGATGGTGTACCAACAAGCCGCCCAGAACGAAGATGACGGCGGCTGCACCCAGTGCCCGACGCCGTATGAGCCCCACTAGTGCGCCACCGGCTCCGGCAGTAATAGTCGAGGCTCCGTAGTCGAAAGTGGAAACGGCGTGGGAGGCAACGGTGATGCCCAGCCAGGAGCCGGCCTTGGCGCCGGCGGTGAAGACGATGGGACCGGCCACAGCCGACACCAGCGCCACTATCAGCGCCCGCCTGGTCCCGGCCATGAGCTCGTAGAGCCCCAAGAAGACGATCAAAGAGGCAATGATCGACACAGTCATGAAGACATCCCGGGTGAGCAAGAGGCTGGTATAGACCCTGGTCCAATCTCCTTGAATGAGGGAGCGGCCACTGAAGCCGTGGGCGTAGACCACTCCCAAGGGCAAGTGGTTGGACAAGGAACCGAATCTGATGGCCGACGATGCCACTGCGCCCACCACCACTGCGGTGAGGAGGGGCAGGTGGAGTCGGGTCCGGGATGGGAAGCGCCCGGGGGAACGGGAGGTGTGGTCCGAGGAAGGATGGACCGGAGGGGGTGATGCGACCTCAGTCATTCCGGCGAATGGCCCGGGCCAGGCCGCCGGGGCAGTAGCTTCGGCCCAGGGCCGCCAGGGCTCCCGGCAGGGACGGGCGCGACGGCGTTACCAGGTAGCGGGGCTGCCACTCCGGCGCGAACTTGTCCTTGTACCTGCGTAGCGACCTGGTGGGGTAGAAGCGCTCCCCCAGGCGTCCGTGGGCCACGGGCACCGATCCCAGGCTGGCCTCATCGACACCGGCCTGGGCAAATCGCCCGAGGCCGTCGGCCACGAGGAGGTCCATGGTGGGATTGGGGGCGTGGGCTGAGCGCCTCATCAGGTCGAGCACCCTTCCGGATCCGTTGGCATATGAGCGCCAGGTGACGAAGGCAACCACCCGGTCCTCCGCGTCGAGAGCGACCTGGCAGTCCACCCCCTCCAGCTCGGAAGGGATAAAGCGCCCGAGGGTGAACCCCATCTCGGCGCCGCGCTTTTTCTGGAGCCACAGACGTGATACCTCGGCGGCGCCGCAGAAGTACTTCTCGGTCAGGGACGTAATGCGCAGCCCAGAACGCAGGGCAGCCGAGACGCTGTGGCGCACACCGGCCATGCGACTGCCGCCCAGTCCAAAATCAGCGAGATGGATCACGGGGTCCTCGGCGATAGTCCAGCTATGCATACCCCTTTCCAGGTAGGGACCGGGTTCGCCAACGGCGGCGAAAAGGGGCCTGAGGCTTCTCCGGCCCAGCACTTCCAGCGCTTGGTCCAGGGTCTCCTCGGTTCGCCCGGGGGGAGCGATGGGGCCGGCGGCCATAACGGCCCAGCGCCCCAGGGCGTGGTAGCCAAGAACCCCTCCTCCCGGCAAGCGAACCGCGTGGCGCTCGGGGCCCAGGGTGAAGGGGCTGACCGAATCGGTTCCCCAGCGGGCCACCAGCTCACCGACGCTGGCCGGCCCGGCCTCGGGCTGGCGGACCCCAACCGGCCAGCGGAGGGGGACGAGCGTCGGAACGGGAATCGCCAGGGACGTCATGCGGACTATTTCCTTTCTTAGTGGCCGCGTTTGGCCTTGAAACCCGATACGGATCGGGGCTGGATTCTGATTGGCAATGGCATGGTGAACCATCTCGCCTGTGATAAGCCTGAGAGTCAGGTCATAGGCGCGAATATGCCGGCACCATGACGGTGCCGGCATATGTCGCTGGGCAGAATATGTTCAGAAGAGCAGGTGCGACTCAGGCCGCGGCACTACCGGGTGCAGCGGTGTCAGGCGCCGTCTGGCTGCCGGACTGAACATTGGGACCCTGCTGAAGGCCGGACTGGACATCAGGGCCACCAGGGGCATCGGCCACGCCGGGCGTGGTTGCCTCGTTGGCGGGCTGGGTAACGGCGACCGCCGGATGGGAGGGCGATGCGTGAGCAGTTGCCGCCAACCCGATGCCCAGGCCTCCAGTGGCGAGCAGGGCGGCCAGGCCGATGCCGGCTTTGAACTTCAACTTGTTGGTGCTTTGGCTAATGGACTTGGTCAGATTCATCACTTTGCTCCTTTAACCGAAGGCCGATCCCTCGGTTAATTACAGTATGAAGACCTGGTCCTGAAGTCCCCCTGAAGCGCTGAGGCCGGCCTCAGGCTTGCCCATCTGTTCCCGCTCTTCCACGGCCTTGTTGCGCCAGTCGACCCGCACCAGCCTGAGATGGTGACGTGATGGCGTCCGGGGACGCCTGTAACGGTAGCGTCAGGTTTCACGGACTAGAAGGTGGGATGTGCGAATCTTGGTCGCCGAAGATGACCCTGGTCTCCGCTCGGTTCTCGTGCGGGGGCTTCAGGAGAGGGGCTACGCGGTGGATGCCGTCGCCGACGGTGACTCGGCGCTCTTGCATCTGCGTACCTACCCGTACTCAGCGGCGGTGATTGATTGGCGGATGCCCAAGACGTCCGGCCTCGAGGTCGTCCAAACAGCCCGTCGACGTGGTCTGACTACCCCGATGTTGATGCTCACCGCCCGTGACGCCACCAACGACCGGGTGACCGGCCTTGACAGTGGCGCCGACGACTACCTTGTCAAGCCGTTCGAGTTCACCGAACTTCTGGCGCGCCTGAGGGCGCTACTGCGCCGGCCTGCCGACGCCATGGCCCCCATCCTTCGCTGCGGGGTCCTTGAATTGGACCCCGCAGCCATGCGAGCTCGTGCGGGCGGGAGCCTCCTGACGCTGACTCCCACTGAATTCGCCATCTTGGAGCTACTCATGCGCAAGACCCCCCAGGTGGTGCGCCGAGCGGCCATTGCCGTAGCGGTCTGGAATGAGGAGGCAGCGGCTTTGGGCTCGAACACCATTGATGTCCACATGGCGCGCCTGCGGGCCAAGCTCGAAGGCACTGACACGAGCCTCGAGACCGTGCGGGGTGTCGGCTACCGGATCCAACCTTCATGAATATCCGACGACCCACCGTCGCCCATCCTGCAAGGGTGGCGGCAGTAACCACCGTTTTGTTGATCGGACTGTACGTCCTGTTCGCAGGTGTCCTTGACGTAGTCATCGCTGCCCGGCTGACCAACCGGGTGGACCAACGCCTCGCAGCTACGCTGGCACGCGCCGTGACCGCCTCCTCGCCCCAGGGAAGTGGGCGACACCTGGAAGGCCACAGCGATTTGGACGATCCGCCGCTAATCCTTTGGACCGTGGATCAGTCGGGTAACGCCACGCTTCTCAGTTCAAGCGGTCCGGCGCTACCCGGGGGGAGCTGGTCGGTAGGGCCGACTACCGCCTCTTTCGGCGGGGGACAGTTCCGCCTCGAAGCAAGGGTTCTCCCCACAGGTGGTCATCTCGTGGCAGGCCAAAGCTTGGCTGGGGTCAACCATGTGCGTTCGGTGCTGTTGATCGCCGAGGCCTTGACAGCGCCGTTGATCGCGGCTGTGACTTTCTTGCTGTCCTTGATCATCGGAATCAAGGCCGCCGCCCCGATTGAGCAGACGAGGAAGCGCCAGCTCGAGTTCGCCGCTGATGCCTCGCATGAGCTTCGAACGCCGTTGAGCGTGATTGAGGCGGAGGTGAGCCTGGCCCTGAGCACGAGCCGTGACGCCGCCTACTGCCGCTTGGCGTTGGAGCGAGTCGCTGGCGAGAGCAAGAGGCTGCGCCGGATCGTCGAAGACTTGTTGTGGTTGGCCCGATTCGACTCCAAACCACCCCCACCCGTCAACGAACCAGTCGATCTGGGTTTGGCCGCCGCCGCCTGTGTGGAGCGCTTCGGGCCGGTGGCTGCCGGGTATGCCGTAGCCTTGGAGGCGCGCGATCATGGTTGTGGGGCGGCCATGGTCAAGGTGCCTCCAGAGTGGATTGACCGCCTTTTGGGGGTGCTGGTGGACAATGCCCTGCGCTATTCACCTGCTGGTGGCACCGTATCGGTGACCGTACTTTGCGAAGAAGCCCGAGGATGTCTGGTGGTCGAAGACGACGGTCCGGGCATCCCCGAGAAGGAGCATGATCGGCTATTCGATCGCTTCCATCGCGCCTCGGTTGAACCGGGCGGGGCGGGGTTGGGGTTGGCGATCGCCGATGCCGTCGTTCGCTCCACCGAGGGCCGCTGGAATATCGGCGCCGCCCCGGCGGGGGGTGCCCGCATGGAGATCTCGTGGCCCCGCGTACACTCCAGAAGCATCTGGCCCTCAGTGACCCAGGCGCGACCCAAACGCGCCGACGTAGGGGCCGACGCGGCCGAGCAGAAGCGCACCGCCGAGCGATCCCAATACCAAGGAGCCGACAAGGACACTTCGGCGGAAGTTGGTGCCCGCGACCCGGCGTTTCCGCCTCCCCCAGTCGGGAAGGCCCAGAACGAGCGAGTCTCGGAGATGGCCGAGAACATGGAGGGTCATGACGCCGAACCAGGCGACGAAGCTCGCCTTGTGGATGAACAGCAGCCCGACATGCCAGCTCGCTCCGGCAAACATCAACGCGACGCCGCTGGCGAATAGGACCAACGTGAGTACCACCGCGGCCGGCCCCAGCAAGCGAAGGAGCCAAGGCGGCGGTCCTTTGCGCCGGTAGGCCGGATCGCCGCGGTAGTAGCGGGCAAAACGGTACGCCGTGGCTGTGATCTTCACCGCCACTGGGGGTACCAATATCGCACCAATGAAGACGTGCTCGGCCAGCAGCGAGCGCACCGAGAGCAACGTGGCTCCTTCGATGGCGAGCAGAAGCAATAGCACCACCGATGCCGAAGCCGTGAGACGGGCGTTGGCCTCGACCCCGGGATCGTGGCCGGCATCGTGGCCGGGAAGTGTCCGACCTGGGCTGGTTAGCCATGCACTCGGTGGCCAAGCCCTCTCGGAGTTCGACTTGTTGACCATCGGGCCATCATGGGGGCGTCCCCCTGACGAGAACATGAAGTCGTCTCAGCTATGTTCCAGCAGCCGTTCATCGTTTCGTAAGCATGCCGGCATAAGAATTGTGAGGTGCCTCAGTCTCGACGATCAGCCGCCCGATCCCGGCGGCACCATCCGCCCCGTACTTCGACGCCCCGGTCGTCGCCAACCCTGCGACAAGACCTTCATCCCGGCTGGCTGTGGCTCGCCCCTCCACCCAAGGCGCGCCATCTCTCGGGTTGGGCGTTGCTTCCCCTACGAGCCTTTCTGGGCGTCACCTTTTGCTTCGCCGGCCTCCAGAAGTTGGCCAACCCGGCGTTCTTCCAGGCTTCGAGTCCCGCCTCGATCCAGACCCAGCTGACCGGCGCGGCGCGCCACAGCCCGATCCATTCGTTGTTGGTGTCGCTTGGGCACGTGGCCGTGCCACTGGGGCTGGTGATCGCCTTGGGCGAGCTGGCGGTCGGCCTCGGTACCCTGGCGGGACTATGGGCTCGGATGGCCGCCCTGGGCGGAGCACTGATCTCCTTCGGGCTCTTCCTCACCGTGAGCTTCCACTCGAACCCCTATTACACCGGCTCAGACATTGTGTTCGTCTTTGCCTGGATACCTCTGATCGTAGCCGGGGCAGGACCGCCGGCCTTCGATGCAGTGCTGTCCAACTTAGTACGAAGAAAAGGCGGTCTCGCCGCCGACACCGTCGTACCAATCGCCTTTTCGCAGGTGCAAACCGTTTGCGGGGCCTATTCGAATGGGGCTTGTGCTGCCCTCCACGGCGACGCCTGCCAGCCTGGGCCCTGCCCTTTTCTGGCCAGGGCATCACAGCGGGTGCGACCACCCGACGCGGAGGACATGCCGAGGCGGGTCTTCCTGGCCAATGCTGTTGTGGCCGCCGGGTTGGGGGCCGCCGGCCTCGTCGGCGGCGGCGTCATCGCCGGGATCGGCCGGCTCGTGAATGGGGGATCCCGGTCTGGCGCTCCACGAACGTTGGCCGCCGGCAGCTCCAATTCGCCTTCACCGCCTCCGCCCTCGGCTGGGACCTCTGCACCCCCGGCATCCACCAACAAGAGCACTCCGCCGGGGACCCGTTTGGGTCCGGCGAGCACCGTGCCCGTTGGGGGCGCGGCATCGTTCACCGATCCCGCCACCGGCGACCCGGCTCTGGTCGTCCAGCCTCGAAACGGAACGTTCCTCGCGTTTGACGCCGTGTGCCCCCATGCCGGTTGCCCGGTGCAGTACTCCAATTCCTCCCGGCAGTTCGTCTGCCCCTGTCACGGATCGCAATTCAACGGCACTACTGGAGCGGTCGAAACCGGACCCGCCCAGTCGGGTCTCACCAAGATCGCCATATCCGAAGGCTCCGATGGCCAGCTCTATGCTGTTTAGAAATCGACCAGGTCACCGGTGGTGGTATCGGCTCGATCACGGTGAGCTGCTCACGCCGTGAGCACTACAGCGAGCCGTCCACCCGGTTGGGGTTACCTGCACCGCCATCCGTTTCCCGCAGGACCGACAGTACCGGGGAGGATCGAGGGGGCGCCGACACGAGCCATCACAGGTGGCAGTCTCGGCTCCGCAGCCCGTGCAGAACTCCCCGCTTGTCAAAGCACCTTGGACAGCGACCCCACGGGCATGGCCAGGTCGGCCAGCATGTCAAGGTCTTCGCTGGGCGACCTTCCCAGCGTGGTCAGGTAGTTTCCCACGATTAGGGCGTTTATCCCCGCCGTCAGCCCCAGGGCCTGCAGGTCGCGCAAGGTGACCTCCCGACCTCCGGCAAAGCGAAGGATCACATCGGGCAGAGCGAGCCGGAACAGGGCAATCCAACGGATGGCGTCCAGGGCAGGGACGAGGGCCTGGACGCCGAGAGGGGTTCCTGGTCGAGGATTCAAGAAGTTGATGGGCACTTCCTCGGGTCCGACCTGGGCCAGCTCGTCCAGCAGCTCCAAGCGCTGGGCGTCGGTCTCGCCCATGCCCAAAAGCGCTCCGCAACACAGTTCCATACCGTTGGCCTTCACCAGTTGACAGGTCTCGAATCGCTCCTCCCACCGGTGCGTGGTTACCACCTGGGGAAAGAACGATCGGGACGTCTCCAGATTGTGGTTGTAGCGGTGCACCCCGGCTTCGGCCAGACGCCGGGCCTGATCGGAATCGAGGATCCCGGCGCTGACGGCGATGTTCAGCCCGGTGGAGGCTTGAAGGGCGGGCACGGCGGCGACCAGCTTGTCCATGATCCGTTGGTCCGGTCCGCGCACGGCCAGGACGATGCAGAACTCCGAAGCGCCGAGCGCCGCCGTTTCGGCCGCGGCGGCCAGCAGGGATTCCATGTCCAGCAGTGGGGTGGCCTTGACCGGGGAATCGAAGAGGGCCGACTGGCTGCAAAAGTGGCAATCCTCGGGGCAACCCCCGGTCTTGGCCGACAGGATTCCTTCCACCTCGACCACGGGACCGCACCAGGCCAGCCTCACCTCGTGGGCCAGGTTGGCGAGCGAGGGGACGGCCTCGGCCGGGAGTTGGGCCAGCTGGGCCAGTTCGCCTTGGGTCAGGCGCCGTCTCTCGTCGATCAGGGCCTTGCCGGCGTTGGAAATAAGGCGTCGGTGATTCACGACATGAAGATAGCGTTTCGGGCCGGATGGTTCGGGTGTCCCGACCGGGACGACTAATCTGTCGGGATGGCTCCGGCTATCCCCACCCCCCACAACCAGTTGTCTCTCCCGTCCTCCCGAATGCACTCCACGGAGCGGGCGGGCGACGTCTACGAACAGTTGTTGAAGGAACGCATCGTCTTTCTGGGCTCTCAGGTCGACCAGAACTCGGCCAACCTGGTTTGTGCCCAGCTCCTGTTGCTCGAAGCAGCCGATGCCGAGCGCGACATAGCCCTGTACATCAACTCCCCAGGTGGATCGGTCACCGACGGGCTGGCCATCTACGACACCATGCAGTATGTGCGCTGTGACGTGGCCACCATATGCGTGGGGCTGGCCGCCTCCATGGGTCAATTTCTCTTGTGTTCGGGCACTCCGGGCAAGCGCTACGCCCTGCCCCATTCTCGGATCCTGATGCACCAGCCTTCGGGACAGATGCAGGGCCAGGCCGCCGATATCGCCATCCAGGCCGAGCAGATTGTCTACCTCAAGCGCATGATGGCAGAGCGAATCGCCTTCCACACGGGCCAGCCCCTTGAGCGCATCGAGACCGACTCGGATCGTGACCGGTGGTTCACGGCCGAGGAGGCCAAAGAGTACGGGTTCATTGACCAGGTCATCGAGCGCTCCCTGACCGCCGACATCGCCACCTAGGAACTTTGAAATGCTGAGTCAGTCCGACCCGGTCCCGGCGCCGGCCAGACCGGAGGCGGACAGCCCCGATCCCGGGGAGACACCGGTTGAGGTCCGACCACGATCAGATTCCTTGAAGGTGGTCGCGCCGCGGGTCAGCGTGAGTACCCGCCTTGTAGAGATCTGGAACTTCCGCGAGACCCTGGTCGGGCTGATTCACAAGGAACTGAAGGTCAAGTACAAGAACTCGGTGCTGGGCTTCGCCTGGTCGATGCTCAACCCGGCGATGTATCTCGGTGTTTACTACTTCGTTTTTCAGGTGGTGCTCAAGAACGGCATCAAGAACTTTGCCATCTACCTACTGTGCGGCCTGGTTGTGTGGAACTTGTTTTCCACCGCCGTCCCCAATGCCGCCACCGCCGTGGTGGGGAACAGCTCCATCGTCAAGAAGGTGGCCTTTCCCCGCGAGATCCTGGCACTGGCCTCTGTCGGGGCCTCGCTCGTCTTCTTTTTCTTCCAGGCTGTCGTCCTCATCATCGCCTTGGGCGTGTTCCGGTTCATACCGGTCCTGAGCTATCTGTGGCTGATCATCCCCGCCATGCTGGCCCTCCTGGTCCTGGCCGCCGCTCTGGGGGTGTTCCTGTCCGCCGTCAATGTGTATCTGCGAGATGTCCAACACCTGTTGGAGCTGTTCATGGTGCTGTGGTTCTGGGCCACACCCATCGTCTATCCCTACCGCCAGATTGCCGATCGCCTGAGCAAGGACCATCTGGCCTGGCTGTACCTGCTCAACCCGGTGACCTGCATCGTCTTGGTCTTCCAGCGGGCCCTATACGGGGACGTGAACTCGCCCAAGCCAGGCGGGGGGATCATCCACCTGCTACCGACCAACGGACCCTTGTGGTACCTGAGCCTTCTCCTGATAGTGCTGGTCGTCTCGGCCGCCCTGTTCATCGGGGCCCTGGTCGTGTTCGGTCGGCTCGAGGGCAACTTCGCCGAGGAGCTCTAGGTGGCGAGGAGCCCCATGTGGCGGTAGCCGTCGAGGTCGACGCCGTATCGAAGCGGTTCCGGCTATACCACGAGAAGTACACGTCGCTCAAGGAGAGGGCCATACATTTTGGCAAGGTCCCCTTCGACGAGTTCTGGGCCTTGCGCGACATCCAGATGGAGATCAGCCAAGGCGAGACGGTGGGACTGTTGGGACACAACGGCTCGGGCAAGTCGACCCTGCTCAAGTGCATCGCCGCCATCCTGCAACCGACCAGCGGACAGATCCTGGTGCGCGGCAAGCTGGCCGCAATGCTCGAATTGGGGGCCGGGTTCCACCCCGAGCTGTCAGGACGGGACAACATCTTCCTCAACGCTTCGCTTCTCGGCATGGGCAAGAAGGAGATCGAGCGCCGCTTTGACGACATCGTGGCCTTTGCCGAGCTGGAGCAGTTCATCGACAACCAGGTCAAGTACTACTCGTCGGGCATGTACACCCGCCTCGGGTTTGCCGTGGCCGTCAACATGGAGCCCGAGGTTTTGCTGGTTGACGAGGTTCTGGCCGTTGGGGACGAGAACTTCCAGCGCAAGTGCCTGGATCGCATAAAGCGGTTCCAGGCCGAGGGGCGGACCATCATCTTCGTGTCCCACTCGACCGATCTGGTGCGCCAGATCTGCGATCGGGGCTTCGTCTTCGACCACGGCCGCATCGTGGCCCAGGGCAGCGCCGGGGAAGCCATCCGGGCTTTCCGGGAGTACTTGATGGGCAGCGCCGATGCCGGGTCCGGCCAGAGCCCGGTCACCGAAGCACAACCAGAGAGTGCGGCCGGCTCTGACTCCGGGGCGCGCGAAGCCATCCCCGTCCTGGCGTCTCCCCCGACGGGCAACGGCGCCGAGGCCCCCGATCGAGTTGAAAGGGTCAACACCTCGGTGCGGATCACGTCGGTGGCGGTCGAGTACCCGATGAGTGGGGGTGATCGGCACTACATGCTGCCAGGTGAGGAGCTGGCTGTGACTTTGGCTTATGAGGCAGTCCGCACCGTCAGCGACGTCAATGTCTCCCTCACCATCCACGACCCCAAGGGGGAGCTGGTGTTCGGTTGCACCACCGAGGATCTGGGAATCACCGTCGGGGAGCTGCGGGGCGCCGGGCGCATCATCTTCCGTTGTGATTCTGTCCCCCTCAGCGATGGCGCCTATGACCTCACCTTCGGCATAGCCAGCCACGACGGTGGCACGGTCTATGCCTGGAGGGAGCAGGAGGACCGCTTCGAGGTCATGAACCCGGGCCGTGCCTTGGGCAATGTGGTGCTCAACATGAAGGCCGAGGTGGCGATGTGAGCACCGGCCACCCCGCCAGTCCGGAGGCGAGCCCGCCGGTCGATGTCGCCGTCGATCCCTACCTGACCGAGGTCATGGACCAGATCCAGGCCGAGGTGCGCAAGCGCCGTGCCGCTGGGGACTTTCCCCCGAGCGAGGAGAGGCGCCTGGATCGTATCTTTGCCCGGTTCACCCCGGTTGGCGACACCGACGGACACTTTGCCGAGGCCCTGAAGAAAGCGGATCGGTCGGCTTACATCGACATCGAGGTGCCGACCGCCTCGGAAAAGCCAGGGGTCTCGCAACTGAAGCGGACGCTGCGCCGGCTGATGGCCTGGTATCTCAACTACCTGGTGCAACAGCTGGTTCATTTCACGTCAGCGACCATGCGAGTCCTGCACCTGATGGACGAAAGGGTCACCGAGCTTGAACTGGAGGTGGCGGGCCGGCGGGCCCCCGCCCTCGAGGATCCCGACGAGGCGGTCGTGGCGAGTGACCTGTCCGAATGGGACGACTTCGTCGTGGATTACATGGGGGGAACATCAGGGCGAGTGCTGCACGCCGAGTGTGGCGAGGGTGGAATCCTGGCCCGTCTCCAAGGCGCCGCCGTGGACGCCTATGGGGTGGATTCCCGGGCCCGTCTCTTGGACGCACCGGCCCGGGCCGGGCTCGATGTCCGCCTGGAGGAGCCCTTCGACCATATCGGCGCCGTGGCCGACGCCGGCCTCTCGGGGCTCATCCTTTCGGGGTTCCCCGATCGCATGCCTCTGGGGGCCCAGCGTCGCCTGGTGACCCTGGCGCGGACCAAGCTGGCTCGGGGGGGTCGATTCGTCCTGGTGGGCACCTGTCCCCGGGCCTGGTCCCAAATGGTGGGTGAGGTGGGAGCCGACCTGGCCCCGGGCCATCCGCTGCACGGGGCGACCTGGGCTCACCTCCTGGAGGCGGCCGGATTCGAACAGGTCAGGGTCGAGTCCAAGGGCGCACGACCCCTGGCGGTGGTCGAGGGGACCGACGACATGGCCCTGGCCCTCAACGCCAACGTGGCCCGGATCGACGAGATGCTGTTCGGCCCCACCAGCTTTGCCGTCGTGGCCACCCTCGGCGGTTGAGACCCAAGGCGATACACCAGCTGATCCCTTCCCTGGCCACCAGGGATGCGATCGGCTCGCACACCCTGGCCACCCAGGATCTGTTGCGCCACATGGGATTCGAGTCCGAGATCTATGCCGGCGACTTTCCGCCCGAACTGGCCGACCGGGCCAAGTCGATTGACTCTTTCGACTGGGCCCCCAGGCGGGCCCGCCGTGGGAGCCGGAGTGGGGACTCCCCATCTACCTGGCTGTTGTACCAGTGCTCGATCGGCAGCGTCATCGCCGACCTCCTCCTCGATCGCCCCGAGCCCGTGTTGATCAACTACCACAACATCACCCCAGCATCACTGTTGGAGGACTGGGAGCCGGCCGTGTGCCACGGGGTGAACCAGGGTCGCCACCAATTGGCCAAGCTGTCGGGTGTGGCCCGGGCGGCAATCGCCGTTTCCCGATTCAACGAGCTGGAGCTGATCCAGGCCGGCTACCGCCGGACCGCGGTCGCACCCTTGTTGTTGGACCTGGACTCGTTTGTCACCGGTGTCGATGCCGACCGTCTGGCTCGCCTGGCCCAAGCCAAGGCCACCGGCGGATCCGACTGGCTCTTCGTTGGTCGCCTGTCGCCGCACAAGGCCCAGCACGACTTGATCAAGGCCCTGGCCGCCTACCGCACGCTCTACGATCCCCGGGCCCGTTTGCACCTGGTGGGGGGGATGATCTCGGAGAGCTACCAGCGCGCGCTGGTCGGCTTTGCCGCCGCCCTCGGCCTGGCCGACGCCGTGGACTTCGCCGGTAGCGTCACCGAGGACGAGCTGGGTTCCTACTTTGCCTCGGCCGACGTGCTGGTGAGTGCCTCCGAGCACGAGGGGTTCTGCGTTCCTTTGCTCGAAGCCATGGCCCATGGCCTTCCTGTTCTGGCCTACGCCGCCGGAGCCGTCCCCGAGACTGTTGCCTCGGCCGGGATCCTGGTGACGGACAAGTCGCCCCTGGCCCTGGCCGCGGCAGCCCATCGCCTGGCCTGCGACGCCGATCTGCGTTCTCGGGTGGTGAGGGCCGGGCACCAACGAGTGGAGCATTTTGCCCCGGAGCGGACGCGGTCCATCATGGTCGGCGCCATCGAGTCGGCCATAGAGTCGGTGCCCCGGGACAAGGGCGCCGCCTAGGCCATGGCAGGCGTTCACCAATTCGTCCCGGCCCTGCTGCCGGGCGATGCCACCGGAGGCCACACCCTCCAAGTCCGCCGCCTTTTACGCGAAATGGGTCTCGAGTCGGATATCTACACCGAGCTCATCGGCCAGGGGCTTGAATCCGAGGCGCTCCATTTCGATCAGTACTCGAGACGGAACCGGACCGGCGATGTCCTCATCTACCAGATGGCCACGGCGTCGGAGGTGGCCGACTACCTATACGCCCGCCCCGAGGTCATGGTCATGAACTACCACAACGTCACCCCGGCGCACTTCTTCCGCCCGTGGGACCCCGCTACGGCTTCCCACCAGGCCTGGGGGCAGTCCCAGGTGGTCCGGCTGGCCGAAAGGTGCACCCTGGCCGTGGCCGACTCGACCTATAACGGGGACGAACTTGTGGGGCAGGGCTACCGATCAACGACTGTGGTCCCCATCCTGATAGATACCGGGGCTTTCTCGGCCTCGGTGGACCAGGACAAGCTGGAGAAGCTGCAGGGTGACAAAGCCCGGGGAGGGGCCAATTGGCTGTTCGTTGGGCGCATTGCCCCCAACAAGGCCCAGCATGACCTGATCAAGGCTTTGTTCGTCTACCGGCGTTTGTACGATCCCTTGGCCCGGCTCTACTTGGTGGGACGGCCATCCGCCCCGAGCTACTCATGGGCCTTGGACGCCTTGGTGGACGAGCTTGGGCTCCGGGACTGTGTGATCTTTACCGGCGGCATCGATGCCGGTGAGTTGGGGGCGCACTACGCCTCGGCCGATGTGTTGGTGAGCGCCTCCGAGCACGAGGGATTCTGCGTCCCGTTGCTGGAGGCCATGGCCCACGATGTTCCCATTGTGGCCCACGGCGCAGCCGCCGTTCCCGAGACCCTCGGCGATGCCGCCGTGGTCGTGGGCGGGCCCAAGTCGCCGCTCAGCCTGGCCGCGGCCGTTAGCCGGGTGGTGAACGACCAGGAACTATCGGCGCGGCTGGTGGCGGCCGGCCACAGGCGCTTGGAGCACTTCGATCTGGCTCGAACCCGGTCGCTCATGACCCAGGCCCTGGCCCCGATCATGGACCGAGCGGGATGAAGCTGGCCATGGTGGTGCCCCGTTATGGTCCCGAAGTGGTGGGGGGGGCCGAGAACGCGGCGCGCATGCTGGCCGAGCGCCTGGTCGGTGTGCCCGACGTGGAGGTAGAGGTGCTCACCACCACCGCGCTTGACTCCTTGACCTGGTCCAACCACTATGCCGCCGGTCGTTCCACGCTCAACGGTGTGGAAATTGAGCGCTTCGACTCGCCCCTGGGGCGCCATCGGGGCTTTTCGACCTTCTCGGACAGGGTGTTGGCTTGCCCCGCGGCGGCCAGCCGGGACGAAGCCGACCACTGGATCGACCTGCAGGGACCGGTGTGTCCCGACCTCGTAGACGCCGCGGCCGGGGCCCGGGCAGACGTGGTGGCCTTTTATCCCTACCTGTACTACCCGACGGTTCGAGGTTTGCCCCTGGTTCCCGGCCCTACTGTCATGCACCCGGCGGCTCACGACGAGGGCGCCTTCTACCTGCCGGTCTTCGACCCGGTCTTTGCTTCCTGCGACGGCTTCGTCTATCACACCTATGAGGAAAAGAGACTGGTCCAGTCCCGCTTTTCGGTGGCTCAGTGTCCCGAGGTGGTCCTCGGCCTGGGGATCGAGGCCTTCGCCGGGCCCCGCCAGGGTGCGGCCGAGATACTGGGCCTGGGAGAACGACCCTATTTGTGCTGTGTCGGTCGGGTCGACGATCTCAAAGGCAGCGCCATGCTGGCCGAGTTCTTTGCCGCTTACAAACGGCGCCATCCCGGGCCCCTGGCCCTGGCCCTGGTCGGGCCGGTGGCAGTACAGCCAATTGCCCATCCCGACATCATCCTCACCGGTCCGGTCAGCGAGAGCGCCAAGTGGGACATTCTCGAGGGGGCCACGGCCCTGGTGACACCGTCGCCCTATGAATCGTTCTCCATCGTGATGATGGAGGCGTGGACCGCCGGACTGCCGGTGGTGGTCAATGCCGCGTGCGCCGCCACCCTGGAACACTGCCGGCGCTCTGGTGGGGGGCTTTCCTTCGGGGGATATGCCGAGTTCGAGGTGGTGATCGATCGGCTGATCGCCAACGAGAAAATGAGAGCCACTCTGGCCCGAAACGGTCGGAACTACGTCGAGTCATATTTTGCATGGCCGGTGCTGATCGGTCGTTACCTCGAATTCCTGGGCCGCGTCCTGGCCAGGAGCTGATCATTGCGGGTGGGGTCTTGTGGGTGTAGACAACAAACACAACGGTTCGCCAACAATATGTCCACCTGAGATCGGAAATCGATTCCGCATGGTCCGCGGCACTTCGCTTCGCGCAGTCTCTTGTCGCCTGCTCCTGGCGACGGTGGGCGCCACGGGCCTCGTGGCGGGCCTCGGCGCTGGCACGGCCTCGGCCCAGACCGGAATCTTTCCCTTGGTGAACTGCGTCTCCTACGACCAGCCCAACCAGCTCCTCACCGTGTACTTCGGCTACGTGAGCGACAACTCCGGCCCCGTGATCGTCCCCTACGGTCCGGATAACTTCATGTCCCCGAACCCTGCCAATCGCGCCCAACCCACCGTATTTCTCGCGGGAATCAACAACTTCGCGTGGAGCACGGTGGTGGATCTCACCAGGGATACGGGGGTTACTTGGAACCTGCTCGGCCAGACGGCGACGGGAAACCTGAGCTCGCCCTCGTGCCCGGGTTCCTCGCCGAATTACGAAGGCGGCGTCTCGGTCCTGGGATCTGCGGTCGTGGGCCAAAAGCTCGTGGCGACGACGGGGGCCTGGAACGGCAACGTGGTCGCTTACGGCTTTGGGTGGCAGTACCAGGACTCCGCAGGCCGCTGGAACGACATCGCGGGCGCCAGCTCACAGACCTTCACCCCGACGGTCACCCAGCTGGGTGAGGCTCTACGGGTCCAGGTGACGGCGAAAAGCTCCGGGGGCGGCCAGACCACGGTCGCCTCGGTGGCGACCGCGGCGGTGACAGACACCACCAACACCACGGGAAGCGACGCCTCGGCGACCTTTTCCACCTCGGCCCATATCGTCACGCTCGATGCCTTGGTCACCTCGGGCGCCGGGAGGGTGAACGAGGGGACCGTGACCTTCACCGTAAAGCAGGGCACGACCGTGATCGGCACGCCGACGACCTCTTCGACCGTGAGTGCCGGCTCGGCCAGTGTGAGCTATTCCCTGCCCGCCTCCACCGTTACTGGGACCTACACCATCGACGCCACCTACAATCCAGGGTTGGATTTCGCTGGAAGCTCCGATGCCGCCCACACCTTGACCGTGACGGCACCCCCACCCCCGCCGCCGACCACGAGCACTACCACCTCCCTCGCCCCCTCATCCAACCCCTCGACAGTGGGCCACCAGGTCACGTTCACGGCAACAGTCAACCCGTCTCCAAGTGGAGGCACGGTCGACTTCACAGACGGGGGAACCACGATCAGCGGATGTGGAGCAGTGACGGTGAACGTGACCACCCAGCAGGCCACGTGCTCGGTTACCTACTCCAGTGCCGGGTCGCACACGGTCGGGGCGATCTACTCAGGAGACGCCGGCTTCACCTCGTCGAGCGCCTTCCCCCTTACCGAGGTCGTCAACGGCGCCATGGCTTCGACTGCCACATCGGTAGCTGTTGCGCCGGGCTCGGTCACCCAAGGAGCGATGGTCAGCTACTCGGCGAGCGTTGCTTCGTCCGCTTCGACACCGAGCGGCACCGTGGCCTTCACCAGCGGTGCGGCCGCGCTGTGCACCGCCATCTTGTCCCATGGCGGCGCCAACTGCACCGCCACCGACGCCCCGGTGGGCGCCGACACGATCACAGGGACCTACTCCGGTGACTCCACCCACGCTGGCTCCTCAGGCGCCGCCATGCTAAGCGTGGCGAGACGGAGCCTCACGCAGGCCTACTGGCTGGCGGCGGCGGACGGCAGTGTCTTGTCCTTCGGGGACGCCGGCTACTTCGGCTCGGAGGCCAACAAGGCCCTCAACAAGCCGGTGGTGGCCATGGCCGCCACCCCAGACGGAGCCGGCTACTGGCTGGTGGCGGCGGACGGCGGGGTCTTTTCCTTCGGGGACGCCGGCTACTTCGGCTCGGAGGCCAACAAGGCCCTCAACAGGCCGGTGGTGGCCATCGCCGCGAGTTGAGCGCTGGCGCCCTGCCGCACCGCCGCGGCAACCACGCAGGGCTTGTGGCCGAGCCCCACACTTTGTAACCTTTTGCTCAATAACAACATTGGCAACAATGGCAACAGAAGGATAGGGGGACGGTGACGCCCACAGGCGGTGGACATGGCCGTAAAGAGCGCCCAGGGGACAGCCGTGGGTGGGCCCGGCGAAGGGTGGCGGCCAAGGCCAGGCCGGCCATCTGGGCCAGGGCCGCCAGGGTGGCCATCTGGGCCTTGGCCGCCAGGGTGGCCATCTGGGCCAGGGTCAGGGTGGCCGTTTGGGCCGCGGTTATCGTGGCTGCCTCAGCCCTGTCCACCGGGTCGGGCGTTCCCGCCGCCAACGCCGCCTCTCAGCCGTCGAGGTCGCCTTCCGAGCGCAGCGCATTCGTGAACGGCCAGGTCAAGCTGATCGGCCACGGCTATGGCCACGGCCGGGGGGCGGGCCAGTGGGGTGCCTTGGGCTATGCCGTGTCCGGCCAGTCCTATTCGTGGATACTTGACCACTATTACGGCGGCACGACCATGGCGGTGTCGGCCAACAGCCCCATCCGGGTCCGCATCGACGAGAACTCCAACAACGACGTGATCGTGACCTCGACTTCGGCCTTCACCGTGGCCACGTCCACTACGTCCATTCCCTACGCCGCCGGCACCGGGGCGATGATGAGGGACAACGCAGGAAGCTGGACCATCTACGCCTCGGGGGGTTGCGCCGGCCAGGGCGGATGGACGGCGGTGGGTACCTCTAGCCTCCCTCCGGTGGCCACCCCGGCGAGCATGGACCCTAACGCGGCCCAGTCCCAGCTCCTGCAGCTGTGCATGAACCCCATCAAGTGGTACCGGGGACAGATCCAGGCAGCCGACTTCCAAGGCGCCTCTCGTACCGTGAACATCCTGCCCATCGAGTCATACCTCCGGGGCGTCGTGCCCTCAGAATCACCCGATTACTGGGCCACCCTGGGGTCGGCCGGACCCCAGGGTCAGCCCCAGGGTTTCCAGGCGCTGGAGGTGCAGGCGGTGGCGGCCCGCTCCTATGCCCTGTCCGGCCCGGGTTCTGTAGGGGGATACGCCGACATTTGTGACACCACCAGTTGTCAGGTCTACGGCGGGGAGTTGGCCGAGGCCCCTCATTCCGACATTGCCATCGCCGACACGGCCGGACAGGTGCGTCTCCTGGCCAATGGGGCCGTGGCCCGAACCGAGTTCTCCTCCTCCACCGGGGGTTACACCGCCGGGGGACAGTTCCCGGCCGTGGTCGATGACGGCGACGCCGCCAGCGTGGCTTACGGCAATCCCAACCACAACTGGACCGACTCCATCAACGTGAGCGACATCCAGGCTCAGTTCCCCCAGATCGGAGCGCTGTCCACCATCGAGGTCACCGCCCGCAACGGTCTGGGCGACCTCGGCGGCAGGGTCGAGTCCCTGACCGTGATCGGTTCCGCCGGATCGGTCAAACTCAGCGGGGATACGTTTGCAGCCGACTTCTCGTTGCGCTCCAACTGGTTCGAAATAGGCGGCACCGCCAGCGGTGGGATCGGCGGATACTGGGAGTACGCATCCGACGGGGGCATATTCAACTTCGGCAACGCCCATTTCTACGGCTCCACCGGGAACATCAAGTTGAACAAGCCGGTGGTGGGCATGGCCGCCACCCCCGACGGCGGGGGCTACTGGCTGGTGGCCTCCGACGGTGGCATATTCAGCTTCGGCAACGCCCATTTCTACGGCTCCACCGGGGCGATCCGCCTCAATCGGCCCATCGTGGGCATGTCCGCCACCCCCGACGGCGGGGGCTACTGGCTGGTGGCCTCCGACGGTGGCATATTCAGCTTCGGCAACGCCCATTTCTACGGCTCCACCGGGGCCATCCGCCTGGCCCAGCCCATGATCGGTATGGCTCGTACGCCTGATGGCGGCGGCTACTGGTTGGTGGCGGCCGACGGGGGCATCTTCAACTACGGAGATGCCGCATTCGACGGTTCGCTACCCGGTATCGGGATATCGGGCCAGGCCGTGGGTATCTATGGCGCCCTGACCGGATCGGGCTATCTGATGGCCACTGCGGCCGGAAAGGTGTACAGCTTCGGCGACGCCCCCATCATGGGCGATGTCACCCAGGTGGTGCCCGGCTATCCCGGCGGCGTGCTGGGCGTCGTCGGCGTCCCCGGCTGACTCCGTGCGCGGCCTCACCAGCCCGACGTCCCTCCGGTCACCATCCCGGCCACACGGGCCGACCCAGCCGGCCTGGCCCCTGCCCCTGTGTTTCACACGAATGCTATGGAGGGGTAAGCCTGTCCCAGACTGACCTTGGGATCCTCGCCCAAGACATTGGCCAGGACGGTGGCGTAAACGGACCGGAAGTCGGTAGTGAAGATCAGGTTGCCGTCGACCAGCTTGGTCAGGCTCGGCTCGTCCCCATAAAAGCCGCCCTTGACCGACGGACCGGCCACGAACACCGGCCCCGCCGAACCGTGGTCGGTTCCCCCACTGGCGTTTCCGGCCACCCGGCGGCCGAACTCCGAATAGGCCATCAGGACGGTGTTGTGTCCATGGGGTTCCCCCACCAGGCCGTTGACAAAAGAGGTGACCGCGGCATCCATCTCGGCCAAGAGCTGGGATTGATCCGCCTTCTCGTTGGCGTGGGTGTCAAAGCTGCCCAGGCTCACTCCGTAGACCCGGGTGGGGGAGCCGGCCTTGATCAGCCGGGTGACCAGGTCCAGTTGAGAACCGAGAACTCCGGCATAATTCCCGGCCCCCGATGGCGCGGTGCTCCCGACCCCCGATGGCGCGGTGCTCCCGGCCCCCGATGGCGCGGTGCTCCCGACCCCCGATGGTGCGGTGCTGGGGGTGCCGGGGGCCGGCGCCTTGGTGGGATGCAGCTTGTGGGTCGCCAGGCTGTCCAGGCCGTTGGGTCCCAGCAGGTCCACCAGGCTGTGCTGGACGCGAAGCATGTCCCTACCCGATTGGGCCACTTGAGTGTAAAGGGCGGGTGCATTTGACCCTTGTATCTGCAAAGCCTGAAATCCGGCTTGCTCCAAGGCTGAACCGGGCAGTTTGAGAGAGCCCGCAGTGATGGCCGAACCCCCCGACTTGGCACCCGTCAGTGCCATGGGCAGGTTCGGCCCAACGGAGAGCGCCCTTAGCGGGTCGGTTCCCGTGGCATCCAGCCAGCGTCCCAGCCATCCGGTGGCCACGTCCGACGTGGGATTGGCACTTTGCCAGATGTCCATCGAGCGAAAATGGCTAAAGCTGGGGTTGGGGTAGCCCACTCCTCGGACCACGGCCAGATGGCCCGCCTGCCACAGCTGCTTGAATCCGACCAGATTGGGGTGAAAGCCCAGACCCTCGGCGACTGGAATGACCTCGTTGGGTTGGTAGGCCAGAGTGCCACGGCCCGACAGGTATGCGGAGTCGGAATAGGGGATCACGGTATTGAGGCCGTCATTACCGCCGTAAAGGGTGAGGAGGACCAATGCCGGCGACCCGGTCCCCGCCACGGCGGCCTTGGCCGGCGTCGCCGACGACAGCAACGATTCGATGGGACCCCGACCCAGGGTCAGTCCGGCCACGCCGAGCGCTCCGATCCCTGCCGCCCCGGTGAGAAATTGGCGGCGGCTCAATCCGTGTGCCTGGCGGGGTTGGTCCGAGTGGCTCGACTGGTGAGGTTGGTTCGATTGGTGAGGTTGGGTCATGGTTGATTCCTCCTGGCTCAGTTGCTCACGTACTCGGGGGACACCAGCGCCAGGGCCATCAGTGCCACCGGATCGGACGAGACCCGGCCCAGGGCCGAGGCGGTGGTGGCCGACCAGGGATCGAGGCTGAGCAGGTGTGCCGCGGTATCGGGCCGATCGGCGACCGCGGCGCTGGACAGCGATTTCAGATCGGCCTTGCGGGCTAGGGCGGTGGCAAAGGCCAGGCGGGTGGAGCTGGCCGAGGTGGAAAGCCAGTAGCCATTTTGCGGCCAGCCTCCGACATTGGGGGGAGCGAACGGCACTTGGCCCAAGGCGGCCAGTGTGGCTTCGGTGGCCGGGATGCCAAGGGTTGTCCTCAGAGCCCTCTGGGCCCCTACCACCCATTCCACGGGTTGCTTGATGAGCCCTGAGCGGGCCTGGTCGGAAAGGAACTGGGGATGGGTGAACACCGCCTGCATCAGGGCCGATAGGTCCAGGTTGGCCCCGTAAGCTCCGATCAGGTCGTCCACGATCTTGTCGGTGGGGGTGATCGGATAGGCAAAATGGCTCCACATCCTCGCTGCCACGAACCGCTGTCCCGCCGGAGCCTGGGTGACGATGCTGATCACGTCCTCACCACTCAGATTGGCGGTATGACCGAGGAAGGTCTTGGTGCCGTTGTCGTGCTGGGCCGGTGGCAGGGTGAAGCCTCCGGTGCTCCGGTCGATTTGCCAACCAGTGAAGCAGCGAGCAGCCTGGCGGACATCGTCCTCGGTGTAGTTCCCCAGCCCCAGGGTGAAAAGTTCCATCAGTTCGCGGGAGAAATTCTCATTGGGGTGGGATATATGGTCGCTACCGGCGTCCAGCCAGATCAGCATGGCCGGGTTCTTGGCCACGGTCTGGGTCAAGGTGGCGAAGCTGCCCAGGCCCATGGACCTGAATATCTGGTTCTGATGGAACATCAACACCGGGTAGCGCACTTTCTGGATGGACGTGGCGAAATGGCCGTGCCAGTAAAGGGTCATCTTCTCGGCCAGAGGATCCGAACCCGAGGTCATCCGATCCATCCACCACGTGCCCAGCGCCAGGCGGTCCTGGGCCAATTGGTGGGCTAAGGCCAGCCGCTCGGCCTGGCTGGATGCCCGGCTTCGAGCTGAGCGGGGGGGTGGGAAGGCCGCGGCGAACGTCGGATCCGGGGGACCGGTCGGAGAGCCGGTCGGCGAAGGAGGGTGGAGGAGAAATGCCACGGCGGCCTGGTAGCCCTGGGCCTCGGCGGCATCCAGTTCCGAGGGCAGGGCGCCGAAGCCTGCCCTGCGGTAGAGGTGGGCGATGTCGGATCGTGTGTCTGTCATGTCGGGACCTGGTCCTGTGTGCGGGCTTGCTCGGGACCATCGTGCCAGTCGAGTATTAGAAAACTGTGATCGAGCCGTGGGCATTTGAAGGTGGGAGACGACATTGAGGTTGGGCACGATTCGAACTCCGAGAGGGACAAGCGCCGTACGCGTGGAAGGGGATCGAGCGGTCGAGATCGGATTCGCCGATGTGGGCGCCCTTCTGGCCAGCGGCACGGATTGGCTGGCGGTGGCTCGTCAAACCGACGGGCTGGACGTGGCTGTCGACTCGGTGTCATTCGCCCAGCCGGTGTTGTGGCCTTCCAAGGTCATCTGTCTGGGCCTCAACTACGCCTCCCACATAGCCGAAATGGGACATCCCAGGCCCGAATACCCGACCCTGTTCGCCAAGTTCGCCGACTCCCTGACCGGGCCCAACGATCCTGTTCTCATTCCTGCGACCTCCCATCAGGTTGATTGGGAGGTCGAACTGGGACTGGTCATCGGCCGGGCCGCTCGTCACGTCGAGATCGAAGACGCCCTGGGCTACATCGCAGGTTTGACCGTGGTCAATGACGTCTCGATGCGTGACTACCAGCACCGCTCGAGCCA
>JBOGIG010000154.1:0-2181 GCA_050742455.1 Acidimicrobiales bacterium | reverse complement strand
GGTCCGGATCAGGTTGAGGGCGCTTCCAGCCCGGAACCACTCGATGTGCTCGGGCGAGAGGGTATGGGTGGCGCTGAAGTCCGTGGTCGATCCGTCGGCGTGATTGACCCTACAGGCCACCGCTGTGTCGGGGGCCAGGCCGGCCAGGCCCCGGATCGAAATGGTGTCGGCCTCACCGATGACGTCATAGGTGGCCGGGTCGGAAAAGGTGAGAGCCAGGACGCCCTGTTTTTTCAGGTTCGTCTCGTGGATCCGGGCGAAGGACCGGGCCAGGATGGCTCGGGCTCCCATGAAGCGGGGCTCCATGGCGGCGTGCTCGCGCGATGACCCCTCGCCGTAGTTCTCGTCCCCGACGGCGATCCACTCCAGTCCCGCTTCGTGAGCGTGGCGGGCCACGTCCGGGTAGGGCTCGGTCCGGTCGTGGACCAGGCATCGGCCTGTCCCGGCCTCACCGGTGAACGCGTTGACAGTCCCGGCGAAGAGATTGCCGCAGATGTTGTCGAGGTGACCGCGGTATTTGAGCCAGGGCCCAGCCGCCGAGATGTGATCGGTGGTGCACTTGCCCTGGGCCTTCATGACCACCCCAAGGGATTCGAAATCCTGGCCGTCCCAGGGGGTAAACGGCTCCAGGAGCTGGAGCCGGTCGCTGTTGGCCCTCACCACCACCTCGATCCCCGACCGCTTGGCCCGCTCAGCGGGCGAAGCGATGAATCCGTCCGTCGCTCTTTCGAAGCCGAGCGAGGGGAGTTCCTCGCCTTGTGGGGGTTGCAGGTGAACTTGGCCACCATCCCGATCGGTCAGGGTGTCGGTGACAGGATTGAACTCCAGGGTGCCGGCCAGGGCGTAGGCCACCACCGTCTCGGGAGAGGCGATGAAGCTCAAGGTGGCAGCGCTCCCGTCGTTGCGCTTGGGAAAGTTGCGGTTGTAGGAGTTGAGGATCGAGTTGGGCGTGTCCTCGGGCATGTCGTCGCGCTTCCACTGTCCGATGCAGGGCCCGCAGGCGTTGGCCAGCACCGTCGCCCCGATGGCCTCGAGGTCAGCGAGCAGCCCGTCGCGCTCGATGGTGGCCCGGACCCGTTCCGACCCCGGGGTGACGAGTAGCGGGGTACGGGTGGACAAACCCAGCCGGGTCGCCTGGCGGGCCACGTGGGCGGCCCTGGTGATGTCCTCGTATGACGAATTGGTGCACGATCCCACAAGGCACTGGGATAGTTCGACCGGCCACCCATTGGCCCTCGCCTCGGCTCCGATGGCCGAGGTGGGCCGGCCCAGGTCGGGCGTATGGGGACCGACGATGTGTGGCTCGAGGGCATCGAGGTCGATGTGGATGACCCGGTCAAAGAATTGCTCCGGATCCGATTCGACCTCGTCGTCGGCTCGAAGGAAATCGGCCACGGCATGGGCCCGGTCGGCCACCCCTTCCCTGCCGGTGGCCTTGAGGTAGGCAGCGCCGTGGTGGTCGTAGGCAAACAGTGAGCAGGTGGCGCCGATCTCGGCCCCCATGTTGCAGATGGTGGCCTTTCCGGTGGCGCTGATCGACGCCGCCCCGGGGCCGAAATACTCGACGATGGCGCCCGTTCCCCCCTTGACGGTGAGCACTTCGGCCACCTTCAAGATGATGTCCTTGGGGGCGGTCCAGCCTCCCAGTGATCCTGTCAGGTGGACCCCGATCAAAGTGGGCCAGCGCACCCCGAAGCTGGATCCCACCATCACGTCGACGGCATCGGCCCCGCCCACACCGATGGCCACCATGCCCAGGCCGCCACCATTGGGGGTGTGGCTGTCGGTGCCGATGATCATCCCGCCGGGGAAGGCATACTGCTCCAACACCACCTGGTGGATGATCCCCGACCCCGGCTTCCAAAAGCCGATCCCATAGCGGGCCGCCACGGTGCGCAGGAAGTCGTATACCTCGGCGTTGGCATCGGTGGCTGCGGCCAAGTCGGTATCGGCTCCCACCCGGGCCTGGATGAGATGGTCGCAGTGAACGGTGGTGGGTACGGCTACCTCGTCGAGCCCGGCCGTCATGAACTGTAAGAGGGCCATCTGGGCCGTGGCATCTTGCATGGCGACCCGGTCGGGGTACAGCTCAGAGTAGCTACGTCCCCGGTTTAACTCCTGGCCCGAGGGGTCGGCCAGGTGATTGAACAGGACCTTCTCGGCGAAGGTGAGGGGACGCCC
>JBOGIG010000153.1:0-3002 GCA_050742455.1 Acidimicrobiales bacterium | reverse complement strand
CAGGCGTCGTAGTGTCGGAGGCACACAACAGGAGTTGACATTCCATGCGTACTGCCATTGCCATCGCCACCGAGGTCCGGGCCGGCCGCCTTAGGGCGCTCGACATCCTCGATGAGTGCCTGGCGCGTATCGAGGCGGCCAACCCCCGACTCAACGCATTCGTGCATGTCGACGCCGAGCTGGCCCGCTCTGGCGCCGAGGGCATCGACGCCGCCGTGGCCCGCGGCGAAGATCCGGGCCCGCTGGCCGGTGTGCCCTTCGGGGTCAAGGATCTGGAGCGCTGTGCCGGGATGCCCACTTCCTATGGATCCCTCCTTTACCAGGGAAGGACGCCTGGTAGGACCGACTCGATCCATATTTCGCGCCTACGGGCAGCCGGGGCGGTGCCGGTGGGCATGACGGCGGTTCCCGAGTTCGGCGCTATCTACCTCACCACCTCCAAGGCGTGGGGCGTCACCCGCAACCCTTGGAATCTGGAGCGGACCCCGGGCGGATCCAGTGGAGGGTCCGCGGCCGCGGTAGCCGGGGGCCTGGTGCCAATGGCCACCGCCGAGGACGGGGGCGGCTCCACCCGGATCCCTGGGGCCATGTGTGGGTTGCCCGGGTTCAAGCCCAGCTTCGGGCGCATCCCCCTCCAGGCAGGACTTCCCTCCCAGACGGCCTGTCCTGGCATCCTGGCGACCACCGTGGCCGACGTCGCTCGTCACCTCGACGTGACCGCGGGACCCGACGACCGGGACCGTACCTCGCTTCCCGCCGTCCCATTCCGCTACGAGGGTGTAATCGAAGACCTTGATGTAAGGGACTTGCGGGTGGCCTGGTCCCCCGATCTTGGATTCGCCGTGGTAGACCCCGACGTGACCCAGGTGGCCGAAGAGGCGGCCATGGCGCTGGTCAAGGCGGCCGGGGTGAAACTGATCGAGCGCCCCATTGCCTTGACCGATCCGGTGCGGGTGTGGCTCGCAAGCGGGGCCATGGACTTGTGGTTCGACCTGGAGAAGGACACGTGGCCGGGCGGTCGCGACGATCTCGATGTTTTCGCTCGCTTCGGGCTCGACTCCACCAAGGACATCGTCGTGCCTCAGATGGCCGAGATCATGAAGAACCGCTACCGCCTGGAGGCGGAAGTGGCCGAGGTCTTCGACGACGTCGACATCGTCTTATCGCCCGCGACGGCCATCACCGCCTGCCAGGCGGGCGGTCCGTTGCCCACCACCATCGCCGGCCAGGGGGTGAACCCGGCCATGGCTGTCCCGTTCACCATGGTGGCCAACCTGTGCTGGAATCCTGCCATCTCACTGCCTGCCGGACTGAGCCCGGAGGGTCTTCCGGTGGGTATGCAAGTAATGGGACGCCGCCATGGCGATGACGTGGTGCTGCGCCTGGCCCGCATCTTCGAACAGGCCCGACCCTGGCCCACCCACGCCCTCGGCTTCGACCCGACCGGACCCGTCGCCTCATGAGCACGGACAGCAAGGCGGATCTCCCTCCCACCCGGGAGCGGATCCTCATGGCCACCTTGGATCTGATCGGACGGGACGGGATAGGGGCGGTGACCAACCGCCAGGTGGCGGCGACAGCCGGGGTGGCCCTCGGTTCGCTCACCTACCACTTCCCGAACCAGGTTGATCTCCTGCGGGAAAGCCTGGCTTACTATTCCGATCGGGAAGTGGAGCGAATCTCTGGTTTGGCCGAATACGTCCGGCGCAAGGGGCTTACCGCCGAGGAGGTAACGGTCCAAGCCGAGGCCGCCATCGCCGCATTTGCCCAGGGACCGGCCCAATTGGCGGTGATGGAGTTGTACCTCCAGGCCTGGCGGGATCCCGAGGTTCGTTCGGCCGCGGTGGCCGCCATAGCCGCCTACGACGACCTGGCGACCGCCTTCCTCGATGCCCTGGGAGTGGCTGATCCAGAGCGTCACGCCCCGGCGGTGGTGGCCATGTTCTACGGGCTGGCCATCAGGCGGGTGGCCATCGGCGATGCTGCCGTGGAGGGCACGGCTCAAGCCCTCATGCTCCTGGTGCGCGGCGCGGCGAACTAGGCCCCGGCGTGGCGCGTCGGACTCGGCGCTTCTCCGCGCCGCGGATTAGGCCCCCGAGCCGAGCCAGCCCCGGCGCTTGAACACCGTCAGCAACACGACCAAGGTGACGACCTGTAACCCCACGCCCAACACCAGAAAGACGGTCAGGCTGGACAATCGGGTGACCATCCAGCCGAAATTCTGCCCGAAGAACCCGGTGAGGAAGCTGAGGGGCAAGAAGATGGAAGCAATGATGGTCAGCTGTTTCATGACCCCGTTGAGGCGATTGGACACGGTCGACAGGTGGGTGTCCATGGCTCCGCTGAGCAGGTCACGATAGCTGTCGATCAGATCACTGACCCGGATCAGGTGGTCATAGATGTCACGGAAATAGCGCTGAGCCTCATCGCTGACCCCGGGCACCACGCTGGCCCCCCCGGCAAGGGCGGCGAAGACGTCACGCTCGGGACCGGCCACCTTGCGCATAGAGATGAGCGAACGCTTTAACTGGAACAGTCGTGCCAGCTGCTCCTGGGTCGGGGCCTGGAGAATCTCGTCCTCCAGCTGGTCGATGTCGTCATCGAACTGGGCCAGAGCGGGGAAGAAGCTGTCGACCAACCCATCGACCACCCGGTGCAGGAACCGGCCCGGGTCGGCCACCCCGCTGCCCCGCCGCGCCAGCGTGGCGGCCAACTCGATCAACACGGGAGTGGGCCCCCGATGCACCGTCACCAGGCACTTCGACGAGCAAAAGCAGTGAACCTCGACGAGCCTCGTGCCCGGGTTGGTCGACGGGCTGGGACCGTCCCGGACCGGGAATTTGGCATCCCCGGTCGAGGGCGTCGCCCCGTCCACGCCATAGACCACGAGGAGGGCAAAGTCGTCGTACTCCTCCAGCTTGGGCCGTTGCCCGAAGTGCTCGGCATCCTCTACGGCCAGCTCGTGGAAGCCGAAAACGTCGCGCAGCAGGGCCGACCCGTCC
>JBOGIG010000152.1:0-3801 GCA_050742455.1 Acidimicrobiales bacterium | reverse complement strand
CTGCCCATTTGGGCGGAGTGCGGAGGCATGCTGTGGTTGGGCCAATCCCTCGACGGACATGCCATGGCCGGCGTCCTGCCCACCGAGGCCCATATGGGCCCGCGCCTGAGCCTCGGCTACCGGCTGGCGACAGTTCGCAGCACTAATCCAATAGCCCCAGCCGGCAGCGAATTGAGGGGCCACGTCTTTCATTACTCCCGGAGCGATCCGCCCGGAGATGCCCTCGACCTGAGCGGTGGGCTGGGGCACGGGCGAGAAGGCTTTGCCTGGCCCAGCCTCCTGGCGGGATACCTCCACCTGCACCTGGGGGCCGATCCGACTCCGGCGCAGCGCTTCGTCAAGACGGCCCAACGGTTCGCACAAACAGCATCGACCGGCGCCCAACTACCATCGACCCGCGCCCAACTACCATCGACAGCGCCGCCATGACCCATACCGTCTCCCCGACCACTGCCACCTTGACCGAACCTGCCGCCATGACCGAACCTGTCACCCGGGCCGCCGGTCGGCTCATCGGAGTGGGAGTGGGTCCGGGGGATCCGGGTTTGGTGACGGTGGCTGCCCTGGCGGCCCTGAGCGAATCGGATCGGGTGGTCGCTCCCACCCTGGCCCTCGATGCCGAGGGCCGGGCCGAGTCAATCGTGCGCCAGGCCCGCCGTGATACTTCCATTACCCGCTTGGTGTTCGACATGACCCCCGACGTGCAGCCGCCGAACGCTGATGGATCGCTCGACCGGGTCCCTGGGCAGGAGCACGGCCCAACACCATCCCAGACCCGGGCCGGGTCCTATCGGTCCGCAGCAGAGTCGCTGGTCGGCTGGCTCGACGCCGGGGAGCAGGTGGCGTTCATCACCCTCGGTGACCCCAACATCTTTTCGACCTTCTCCGCGCTGTCGGCGGAGGTGAGCCGTATCCGTCCCTCGGTGGAGATCAGGACCATTCCCGGGATCATGGCCTTCCAGGCCCTGGCCGCAGCTTCCTCGACCGTGCTCCTCGACGGGACCGAGGCCCTAAGTGTCGTGACCGCCCTCGACGGCCCCGAGCGGGCACGGGTTGCACTGTCGGACCCGGAGCGGGCAGTGGTCATCTACAAGGGGGGGCGCTACTTGCCCGAGATCACCGAATGCCTGGCCGATGCGGGTCGCCTGGAGGGAGCGGTGGCGGGCGAGTTGCTGGGGCTACCGGGAGAACGATGGGGTCCGGTCAAAGAGGTGGGCGCTTCGGCCGGTACCTACCTTTCCACCGTCATCGTCCCGCCCGTGGCCCGATTGAGGGCTCCGACATGATCAGCTTCGTAGGGGCCGGGCCCGGCGCCCCCGACCTGATCACCTTGCGAGGAGCCAACCGGCTGGCCGGGGCCGACGTCGTCATCTGGGCCTCGTCGCTGATTCCGCGGGCGGTGCTCGACCATGCCGGACCGAAGGCACAGATCCATGACTCGGCGGCCATGACCCTCGAGGACGTGCTCGGCGTATACGCCGCTGCCCCCAACGCCGCCATCGTGAGGCTGCACTCGGGGGACCCCGCCATCTACGGAGCCATCCAGGAACAGATCGACTGGTGCATCGAGGCCGAGAGGGACTTCGAAATAGTGCCCGGAGTCAGTTCGATGTCCGCCGCCGCCGCCGCCATCGGGCGAGAGTTGACCATTCCCAAAGTGTCCCAGAGCGTGGTCCTCACCCGCCTGGCCGGTCGCACCTCGGCCTCGGTACCCGAGGCCGAATCGGTGGGGGCCTTCGCCGCCCACGGCGCCACCATGGCCATCTTCTTGTCGGCGGCCCGGCCCAAGGAGCTCCAGGCCCAGCTGCTGGCAGCCGCCAGCGCATACGAGGCATCCACTCCGGCGGTGATAGTGGTCCGGGCATCGTGGCCCGACGAGATGGTGGTGCCCACCACCGTGGGGCATCTGGCCCGCGACTTGGCCGCCACCAAGGCCCGCACCACGGTGATCGTCCTGGTGGGGCCGGCGCTAGAGGGCAAGGCAGCCCGCAGCCACCTCTACTCCCCCGGCTACACCCACCTCTTCCGCCTGAGCTCTACCCAGGGGAAAACGTCTGGGCGGCCCCGATCGGGGGCCAAGGCCGCCGCTGGAGGAGGGCGGGCAGTCGTCGATTTTGACCAGTCACCATGACCGGGCCGCCAGACCCCATGGTCGGGCACAATCACCCAGAGGACCCCACTCCCTACGAGCCTGAGCTGAGCCCTGAGGTAGCGGCGCGGCGCCAGGGTCTGCGCACCGGATGGACCACCGGAACATGTGCCTCGGCTGCAGCCAAGGCCGCGGTCACGGCCTTGACGACAGGCGCAGTACCTGCCGAAATAGAAGTCGCCATACCCAACGGTGACCGGGTCAGCTTCAACGTGCAGGTCGATGACGCCGGTCGAGCCGTAGTGGTCAAGGACGCGGGCGACGACCCCGACTGCACCGATGGGGCCCACATGACGGCCGGCGCCGAGTGGCGCTCGGCGGTCGGATCGCCGGGACAGCCGGAATTGTGCGCCGGTGAAGGTATCGGCACGGTGACCAAGCCCGGTTTGGGCCTTCCCGTGGGGGCGCCCGCCATCAACCCGGTGCCCCGGCGCATGATCGCGGCCGCCGTGGCCGAGGTCACCGACAGGCCCGTGCGAATCACGTTTTCGGTTCCCGGTGGGGTGGCCATGGCGGCGAAGACCACCAATGATCGGCTGGGCATCATCGGGGGTATCTCGATCCTCGGCACTACCGGGGTGGTCAAGCCGTTTTCCACCGCGGCCTACCGGGCGAGTGTGGTTCAACAGATTGACGTGGCTAGCGCCCAAGGTGAGTCACTTGTCGTTCTGGCCACCGGCTACCGCTCCGAGCATCTGGCCCTCCGACTGCGTCCCGAGCTCGACCCGGTATGCGTGGTGGAGGTCGGTGACTTCACCGGCATCGCCTTGCGCCGGGCGGCGAGAGCGGCAATGTCGGAGGTCATCTTTGTCGGCATGGCGGGCAAGATAACCAAGCTGGCCGCCGGGGTCATGATGACCCACTACCGTCGCTCCGTGGTCGACACCGATCTCATGGCCGAGGTGGCCCGGGTACATCAGGCCCCGGCCGAGGTCATAGCCGCGGCCACCGCCACCACCACTGCGCGCCACTTCTTTGAGACGTGCATGGCCCACGGGGCGGTGAAGCCGCTCGAGGACCTATGTGCCAGGGCCCGGGCCAATTGCCAGGCCTACGTCCAGGGTCGCCTCCAGGTCCAGGTTTGGATGGCGGACTTCGAAGGCGAATCGGTGGTAGCCCGTGCCTGAGCGCATCGTCGTGATCGGCTTGACTGGTCCGCGCCTGCTTCCCGAGGCATTGGCCCAGGCCCGCTTGACCCTTGGAAGCGAGCGACACTTCGCCATCCTCGAGCTGTGCCCCAACTTTCACGGTTGCTTACCTTCCGGCGACGGAGTGCCGGGTGACAGAGTGCCGGGTGACGGAGTGCCGGGTGACGGATCTCGGAGTGACTCAGTCCCGGCTCGGGCCGTGTTGGGTTCGGGTGGCCTCAGCCTGGCACAGGGTCTTGACCGGATCGCGGCTGAGCCCGATACGGTGGCCGTGCTCGCCTCGGGAGACCCTGGGTTCTTCGGAATAGTCCGCCCCTTGGCTGACAGATTCGGCTCGGACAGACTCGACATCCACCCGGCGCCGTCGTCGGTGTCGCTGGCCTTCGCCATGCTCGGACTGGCCTGGGATGACGCCTTGGTCGTTTCGGCCCATGGCCGGCCCCTGGACCAGGCCGTCGCTGCCGCCTGCGGCGGATCCAAGGTGGCAGTGCTCACTTCGCCCGA
>JBOGIG010000151.1:0-14270 GCA_050742455.1 Acidimicrobiales bacterium | reverse complement strand
ACCCTGGGCATTCTGGCCGAGCAACTGGGATTCCGCCTTCGGTCCCGGCACAGCCTCCATGTCCTTCACCAGGGCCAAATTCAGCCGTGGACATTTCTTCTCGCCACCACTCGCCTGGCCCCCGTGGTCGGAGCTTTCATTCGCCACTCACTGGCATCACTCACCCAAGCTGACAATCCGCTCCTCTAGCCCCAAGGCTGAAATATCAGCGGGACGTCCTATATTTCGAGGTCACTTCCCCCCCCGGCATTCATCCCAGTAACGGGGCGAGGAACTTGCCGGTGTAACTCTCGGGCGTCTTGGCCACCTTTTCCGGAGTGCCCTCCACCACGACCCTACCGCCGCCATCCCCACCCTCGGGTCCCAGGTCGATGACCCAGTCGGCCGTCTTGATCACGTCCAGGTTGTGCTCGATCACCAGGACGGTATTGCCCTGATCCACCAGGCGGCTGAGGACGTTGAGCAATTTCCGTATGTCCTCGAAGTGGAGTCCCGTAGTGGGTTCATCCAGGATGTAGATAGTCCGTCCCGTTGAGCGCTTGGCCAGTTCACTGGCCAACTTCACTCGCTGGGCCTCTCCGCCGGACAGGGTGGTGGCAGGCTGGCCCAGGCGGACGTAACCGAGGCCAACGTCGACCAAAGTCTGCATGTGGCGGACAATGGACGGTTGGTTGGCGAAGAATTCGCACGCCTCCTCGCAGCTCATGTCCAGTACGTCGGCAATGTTCTTCCCCTTGAACGTGATGTCCAGGGTGTCCCGGTTGTACCTCGCCCCGCTGCAAACCTCACAGGGCACGTATATGTCCGGTAGGAAGTGCATCTCGATCTTGATGGTGCCGTCCCCGGAGCAGGCCTCGCAGCGTCCCCCCTTGACGTTGAAGGAGAAGCGCCCTGGCTGGTATCCCCGGACCTTGGCCTCCTGGGTCTGGGTGAAGAGCTTGCGTATGTTGTCGAAAACGCCCGTATAGGTGGCCGGATTGGATCGAGGCGTCCTCCCGATCGGCGATTGATCGATGTCGATTACCTTGTCCAACGCCTCGATGCCGTCGATCGACTTGTGCCGTCCCGGCACCGTCTTGGACCGGTAGATGCGCTGCATCAGGCCCCGCATCAAGATGTCATTGACCAGGGTCGATTTTCCCGATCCCGAAACCCCTGTGACGCCCACGAAACACCCCAGCGGTATCTCGACGTCGATTCCCTGAAGGTTGTTCTCCCGGGCCCCCCGCACCACCAGCCAATTCTCCCCGGGCTCCCTTCGAATGGATGGCAGCGGAATGGACAGCCTCTTGGACAGGTATTGCCCGGTGATGGACTCAACCGACTCCAACAGACCGGCCACGGCACCCGAGTACACCACCTTGCCCCCGTGCTCGCCTGCGCCGGGGCCTATGTCCACTACGTGGTCAGCCACCTTGATGGTGTCCTCGTCATGCTCCACCACGATCACGGTGTTGCCCAGATCCCTCAAACGGATCAGGGTCTCGATAAGTCGATGATTGTCCCGTTGGTGAAGACCGATGGACGGCTCGTCGAGGACGTAGAGCACTCCAACCAGGCCACTTCCGATCTGGCTGGCCAGCCTGATCCGTTGCGCCTCCCCCCCGGCCAGCGTCGCCGCCGAACGATTGAGGGTGAGATAGTCAAGTCCTACATCGAGGAGGAACTGCACGCGCAGGCGTATCTCGCGCAGCACCCGGTCGGCAATGAGATGATCCCTGTCGGTGAGCTCGAGGGCCTCCATAGCCGTTGCCGCTCGCCCGATGGACAGGTCGCACAGTTCGACGATGGAATGGCCCCCGACGGTGACGGCCAGGGAGGCCGGCTTGAGTCGAGCCCCACCGCAAGCCGGACAGGGCACCAGTCGCATGTACCCTTCGATCTGCTCGCGGGTGAAGTCCGACTCGGCTTCGCTATGGCGCCTTTGCAGGTAGGGCACCACCCCTTCGTAGCGGGAGTTGTAGGAGCGCTGGCGTCCGTAGCGGTTGGTGTAGGCCACGTGCACCGTCTTGGTCCCCGACCCGAACAGCAGAGCCTTTTGATGGGCCTTCTTGAGCTTGGACCAGGGGGTGGTCACGGAGAAACCGAGGGTCTGGGCCACGGCGCCCTGCAAACGGGCGAAGTACTCGGATCGGTTACTGGCCCACGGGGCGATGGCTCCGTGATCCAGGCTCAGATCAGGATTGGGGACCACCAGTTCGGGGTCTACCTCGAAGCGGGTTCCCAGGCCGACGCAGGTGGCACAAGCTCCGTAAGGTGAGTTGAACGAGAAGTTCCGGGGTGCCAGCTCGTCGAAGCTGATCCCACAGTTCAGGCAGGCCAGATGCTGGCTGAAGGTCAGGATCTCCTGCTCGCCGTCCGAGGTCGAAGACAGGGCCGCGCCCCGGCCCGATGGGGACGAAGCCTCACCAGATTCCAGCGACCCGTCCGAAGAGGACACCAGGTGCACCTCTGCCACCCCATCGGCCAGGGCCAGCGCCGTCTCCAACGACTCGGTCAGACGGCGGATGATGCCATCCCGGCGGATGAGCCGATCCACCACCACTTCGATGGTGTGCTGCTCATAGCGGGCCAGGCGTTCCTCGGTGGCCAAACCCAGTTCCACCACCTCGCCATCGACGCGGGCTCGGGAGTAACCCTGCCGCGCCAGGTCGGCCAGCAAGGCCTCGTACTGCCCCTTGCGGCCCCGTACCACCGGGGCCAGGATCTCGAAACGGGTACCGTCGGGAAGGGCCATGACCCGGTCCACGATCTGCTGGGGGGTCTGTCGACTGACCAGCTCCCCGCAGTTGGGGCAGTGGGGCCGCCCCACCCGGGCATAGAGAAGGCGGAGGTAGTCATAGACCTCGGTAATGGTCCCAACCGTGGAACGGGGGTTGCGCGAAGCCGACTTCTGGTCGATGGAGATCGCCGGGGACAGTCCTTCGATGAAGTCGACGTCCGGCTTGTCCATCTGTCCCAGAAACTGGCGGGCGTAAGACGAGAGCGACTCGACATAGCGTCGCTGGCCCTCGGCGTAGATGGTGTCAAAGGCCAGAGAGGATTTGCCAGAACCGGACAACCCCGTGAACACGATCAGCTTATCCCGCGGCAGATCCAGTGAGATGTCGGCCAGGTTGTGCTCCCGCGCACCTCGGATCACCAGTTGGTCGGACACCTCATCGAGGATAGTGCCACACCCCTGTGCCCCTCATGGTGGAGGGCGTGCTCGGGGTGGCTCCACAGGGATCTGAGCTGGGCCCTACCTCGAAGGCCCAGTGCGCCTCCGGTGTCTGTGCATCGGCCGCCCGACCAGAGCTGATACCGTCGAACGGCCTGCCCCTGGCCGGCGAACGGCCAATGTGACCGATCGGAGCGTGGCAGCCAGGATGGCGCTCACCCACGGCCACCCCCGCCACCAACGAGCGGCGAAGGCCATGGTTCCCTCCCACCACTGAAGCTCGCGTTCCCACCAACTGCTTGCTGATGCGCCGTTGTGGTGCCAGGCCCAGGTGCAAGGGAGTGCCACCAACCGCCAGCCCGCCACCCGCAGCCTCCGGCACAGGTCGAGGTCCTCGCCGTACATGAAGTAGGTCTCGTCAAACCCACCGACAGCGTCAAAGGCAGACCGTCTGACCAACAAGGCGGTGGCGGCCAGCCAGGACACATCGGAAGGTCCCGTCGGGCGCCTGTCGACATGGTCTGCAAAAACCTCCAACCGGGAAGCCATCTGGCGCACAAGGCCGAATCCACTCAGCCGCCGGGCTCCCAGTACGCGGCCCCATAAATGGAGCGACGTCAACTCCATGCCCTGGCTGCGGTCCAGCCGACCCGAATCAGGGTTGACGATGGCTCCCTGCACAGCCCCGATCCCGGGCTCCGCCACCATCAGCTTGACACCCTGGGCCAGGGCTGCGGGCTCGACCGTGGCGTCAGGATTCAACAACAACACGAAAGGGGCGCCGGTGAGCGCCACCCCCCGATTCTGTCCGGCGCCAAATCCCGGATTGGTCAGATCGCCCACCACGCTGGCTCCCGTCCGAGCCGCCAATGTCGCGGTGGCATCATCCCCGTGGTCCACCACGATGACTTTACCGACCCCGGCTACCTTGTTCACTGACTCGACGCACCGTTGGATTGTCGTTTCATTTCGGTAGGCCACGATGACCACATCAAGGCGGGGTGCAGAATCCATGGTCACCGTCCCCCGCCCAACAGGACGTGACGAATGGTTCGGCCCACAATCCTGGCGTCGAGGCCCAGACCCTGGTGACGCAAGTAGAAGAACTCGTACTGGAGCTTCTCCACAGCGTCGTGCTCGGTGGAACCGTAGGCGTAGTTGACCTGGGCCCAGCCGGTCAGACCGGGTCGAACCAGGTGGCGAAGACCGTAAAACGGGATCTTGTCGACCAATTCGGCCACGTAGCCGACCTGTTCGGGTCTCGGACCGACCAGGGAAAGCTCACCCCTCAAGATGTTGACGGCCTGAGGCAGCTCGTCGACGTGCAGGCGCCTCAACCACCGACCCGCCAGGCCGATGCGCGGGTCATTCTCAGTGGTCCACGCCGAGGACGGTCTCTCCTCCAGGGGCGGCGTCACCATGGTCCGGAACTTGAGGATGGTAAAGGCCTGTCCACCCTTTCCCACGCGCTCCTGGCGGTAGAAGAGGGGTCCCCGGTTCCCAGCCAGGTCCACCACGATCACCACCGGAACAGCCACCACCAAGACGGCTAGAGCCAGGATCCCAGCGCTGATGTCCACCACACGCTTGAGGCGGCCGTAGCGAGTCCGGTGGACCTCGCCGATGTCGAACATCAAGGACACCTGCTCCAGCTCCGACACCGGCAGCTTGCCCAGCCACTCGTCATAGAAGAGGGAAAGGGTGCGCACCCTGATCCCCCGCCCGTGAAGTTCGGCCGCCTGAGCCACCACTCCCGGGTCGGCCTGGGCCGCTCGATCCAGCACCAGCACGGTGGCGCCACTGGACCGCACAGCTTGGGCCAAGGGGGACTCCACCCCCACGTGGCCCGAGGCCCCGACCTGGCTCCGGGCCTCCTCCAGGCCCACCACGGCGGCAAGGGAAGCCGGCCGCAGGGGGTGGCGGCGCAACTCGGATTCGAGGATCGCGGCCTCGTCCCGAGCCACCACCGCCACCACCCGGTCGTGGCGGCGCTGGAGACGACGGCCCCGAGCCGACAGAAACGAGCACAAAGTCCATCCTGGTATCAGGAACAGGACGGACCAGAACACGACGAAACGCGGCAGGAGAGCAGATCCCACCCCAAGCTGGACTACCGATATTCCGACGCCGCCGGCCACCGCGGCCACCGTGGCCGAGGCGAGGGCCACGTAGGCATTGCGGGGTACGTCGGGCAGACCTACCCCGTAGGCGGCAACCGCCAGGATGAGGGCGAAGGCCAGCTCCCACGCCAGGCGTGACGAGCCCAAGAAGGCGTAGTCCCCGATGAAGCGGGCGTGCAACCAGCCGAGAACGAGCACCACGGCGAAACTGCCAAGATAGACCAGGGCCCGGGCCAATCTGGTCACCGGCCGCGCTCCGGCCTGACCCCAACCTTCACCGAACGGGCTTCCCGGGCCAAGCCGGTCACGACCCCACTTCCCTCAGTTCCCGCTTGAGGTCGCCGATCTCGTCCCGCAGCCGCGCGGCATACTCGAAGCGCAGCTCCCCTGCCGCCGTTTTCATCTCGTCCTCGAGGGTCTTGATCAGGCGCTTGAGCTCGGTGGCGGGCAGCTCCGACAGGTCGCTGCGGGGCTTGTCCCGCATCCGGCTACGTCGGTCCGACCCGGGCACTGGGGACCCCCGGTTGGGCCTCATCTGCGCCAGGATGTCGGTTACCGCCTTGCGAATGGTTTGGGGGTTGATCCCGTGCTCACGGTTGTAAGCCTCCTGTAACCCACGGCGGCGCTGGGTCTCCGATATCGCCCGGCGCATGGAGTCGGTGATCACGTCGGCGTACATGACCACCGCTCCATCCACATTTCGGGCGGCCCGCCCCATGGTCTGGATGAGCGAAGTCTCGCTTCGCAGGAAGCCTTCCTTGTCGGCATCGAGGATGGCCACCAGGGACACCTCGGGCAGGTCCAGCCCCTCCCTCAGCAGGTTGATGCCGACCAGGACGTCAAACTCACCCAGGCGCAGATCCCGCAGGATCTCGATGCGCTCGATGGTGTCGATGTTCGAATGCAGGTAGCGAACCCTGATCCCCTGTTCCAAGAGGTACTCGGACAGGTCCTCGGCCATCTTCTTGGTCAGCGTGGTGACCAGGATCCGATCCCCCGCGGCCACCCGCTCGTTTATCTGCACCATCAGATCATCGATCTGTCCCTTGGTCGGCTTTACCACCACTTCGGGATCGGTAAGTCCGGTCGGCCGAACGATCTGTTCCACCACCCGGGACGACTGGGATATCTCGTAGGCCGAAGGAGTGGCCGACAAGAAGACGGCCTGGTTCACCCTCTCGTAGAATTCCTCGAAACGAAGGGGCCGGTTGTCCACCGCCGAGGGGAGGCGGAAGCCGTGCTCGACCAGGGTTTCCTTGCGGCTGCGGTCGCCGAAGTACTGCCCGTGCAGTTGCGGCACCGATACGTGGCTCTCGTCCACGATGATCAAGAAGTCCTTGGGGAAGAAGTCCAGCAGGGTATGGGGGGGCTGGCCCGGGGCGCGACCGTCGATGTGGCGGGAATAGTTCTCGATGCCGTTGCAAACGCCGACCTCGGCCAGCATCTCCATGTCGTACTGGGTGCGCATTCGCAAGCGCTGGGCCTCCAGCAACTTGTTCTCCCTCTCGAAGAGCTGGAGCTGCTCGCGCAACTCGTCCTCGATGCCCACAATGGCTTGGCGCATCCGTTCCGTGCCGGCCACGTAGTGAGTAGCGGGAAACACCACCAACTCGTCCAGGTCTCCCAGGGTTTCCCCGGTGAGCAAGTCGACCCGGTGGATGCGTTCGATGGTGTCCCCGAACATTTCGATGCGAACAGCCATCTCCTCGTATGCCGGATGCACCTCGATGGTGTCGCCCCGGACCCTGAACTTGCCCCGGACCAGATTGGTGTCATTGCGCTCGTAGTTGATGTCGACCAGGCGGGCCAGAATGGCTCGTTGGTCTTTTTCCTGGCCTGCCTGGAGGTGGAGCATCCTGTCCTCGTACTCCTGGGGGGAGCCCAGGCCGTAGATACACGACACCGAAGCCACCACGATGACGTCGCGGCGGGTCAGGAGACTGGCAGTGGTGGAGTGGCGCAGCCGATCGATCTCGTCATTGATGGACGAGTCCTTCTCTATGTAGGTGTCGCTGGAAGGGATGTAGGCCTCGGGCTGGTAATAGTCGTAATAGGAGACGAAATACTCCACCCGGTTGTGCGGGAAGAACTCCCTGAACTCACTCGCCAGCTGCGCAGCCAGGGACTTGTTGGGGGCGATGACCAAGGTGGGCCTCTGGGTGGCTTCGATGGTCCAGGCGATGGTGGCGCTCTTGCCGCTGCCGGTGATGCCTAGCAGGGTCTGGAACCTCTCTCCGGCCATCACTCCTTCGGTCAGGGATTCGATGGCCTTGGGTTGATCACCGGCGGGGGCGAAGTCGCTCACCACTTGGAACGGCGTCGGGGCGGCCGCTCCTTGGGAAGGGGTGTCCACGCGAGCCAGTCAGCCGGTGCCGGGATCGGGCAGGAAAACCGCCCCTTCGGACCGACCCGCCGGTGTTTCAGGCAGTACCTCTTGGCCTTCGGGCAGCACCACCGCACCGTCGGGAAGCGCCGTGGTTTGCTCTGCCAGGGCGGCGGACATCGTCCGACCTCCGGCGAGCAGTACCATGCCCGCGAGCACACCGGCAAAGCCGACCAGGCGCAGCGCCACGCGCCAGTGCGAACCGGGTAGGTGCTCGCCGAACAGCACCGAACCCACGGCCACCACGTAGGCGCTGGAGATGACATTGGAAACCGGGACCACCACCGAAGCCTGACAACGCTGAAGCCCGGTCTGGAACAGGACCAATCCTCCGGCCGAGGCCACCCCCAGGACATACAGGTAGGGGGAACCCAACACATGGGGTATGGCTCCGATGAGGCCGTGTCGCTCGACCTGGGCCGACACCGCCTTGGTGGCCAGCGAAGCCACCCCGTAGACCAGGCCAGCGGCGAGGCCGAACATTGGCGCCCGCAGATGGCTCCGGGCTCCGTTACCGGTCGGCAGACGATCGGCCCTGTAGAAGACCCAAAGGCCGATAGCCACGGTGGGAACAGCCGCACCGAGAACCCCGAGCAGCGTTCCCTTCGTACCGGCAACGTCACCTTCCGAGTCGAGCGACAGGCTCATGGCCAGAAGAGCCAGGGCCACAACCGCTACCCCGGTCCACTCGGTGTGGTTGAGCCGCTCCCCGAGCGAAATGTGCGACAGCACCAACAAGACCACTATGCCGGATACAAAGATGGGCTGGACCACCGAGATCGAGACCAGTGACAAGGCCAGGATCTGTAGGCCGAGGCCCACCAGGAGGCAGACGAAGCCGGCCAACCACAAGGGAGAAGAGCCGAGAGCCCGGACCATGGCCACCACCCGGCGGGCATGGACTTCGGGGATGTCCTTGAGGGCTCGCTTCTCCAGCACGAAGCCGACGTTGTACAACAGCGAGGAAGCGACAGTGATCGAAACCCCGGCGACGGTATGGGCCGGTGCGCTCATCGCACCGCCGGCCGGCGACGCATTATCACCAGCAGGTTCCAAGCCGCCACCTCCCGCAGTCCCGGCACCCGGATCAACCATCGCATCCAATCCGGGTAGTAGCGAGGTGACGCCGACACGACTTCAACTTGGCGATGAGAACGAGCCAGGCGCAGCACCGGTCCGATGTGGGTGGCGTACATGGAAGTGCCGAACAGGTTTCCCGGCGGACGCCCGTTGAGAGCCTCGTAACGGCGAGCTGCCCGAGCTCCGCCAAAATAGTGCCACGGGGCCGTTTCATGGCCACCCCAGGGAGAGTACCAAGATGTGAAGGACAAGTAGATCAGGCCCCCAGGACGGGTTACCCTTACCGACTCGTCCAAAAATCGGGCTGGGTCAGAGACGTGCTCCAACACATTGGAGGAAAATGTCACGTCAGCCACGCCATCGGGAAATGGCAGGCAATTGCCATCGCCGGCCACGGCACTCTCGGGCACCAGACGCGCCGGCGCGACTGCCCTGCGGTGGCGTTCTTGGGCCGGCGTCAGGGGAGCAGCCGGATCGGATCGAGCAATGGACGAGGCGCCGGCCTCGGGCTCGATCAGGAAGCAGCGGGCGCCCCGGGCCCGAAAGGCTTCAGTGAAGTATCCCGCTCCGCCTCCGATGTCCAAGACCAGCTTGGCGGCGACATCCATATAGCGAGCAATCTGAACCATGGAATCGGCCGCCTGAAAACGATAGAAGTAGTCAGGGTCGGATTGCTCCAATCGAAACGCTCGCAACAGGCTCAACGACCGGCGCAAGCCCGCCTCAGACGTCATCATGGCTCTCCCCAGCGTAGCCCCCGACGTCGCCGACCCGGAGGTGTCGCCTGTGCCCGACGACCTCCACCAGGGCATCAGCGCCCAGCAGCACCAGCCCCAGCCAGGCCAAGGTATTGGCCGGGCCGAAGTTTCCCGGCCAGTTGATTGTGGGGACATAGCGATGGCCGGCCTGTTGGATCACCATGAATGCCCCTGTGGCCACGAACAGCCCCACGGCGCCCGCGCCCAGAAGGCCGCGCCAGCGCCGGCGCATGAGACCGACGAATACCAGTGCTGCTACCAAGAGCCCGGCCGCGGGAGCGCTCACCGCCCCGGCCACTACCCCACCGGCAAGGGCCGCTGCCAAACTCAAACGCCACGACGGACCCCGAGGTCGGAACTGGGGCCACCACCCCATCAGCGGTTCGCTGTCACCTCGAGCCGGTTGTGACCAAACAGGTGCACGCATCCCGGCAGGATCGCCCCCTTCTGCCGGTTCGCTATCTTCGCCAGGATCGATATCGCCGGTGCCGGCCCGCTCCCTCCGACGAGGCCACAAGGCCAAGAGCGCGCACAGGATCAGGGCCAGGCCGGAGATGACCAAGCCAACCCAAACGACTTTCTGCGGGGCCCAGTTCATCTCCACCGTGGCCGGACCGTGAACCATGCCCGCTGGCACGTACCACCCGTTGGCGTAACCGTCGATGAGTTGCGACGGTCCGAGGGAGTGTCCGTTAATGGTGGCCTTCCAGCCCCTGTTCTGGCTCTCGCCCAATACCAACCAGAACCCAGCTCTGGTGCCGTTGACATGGGCCGTGATGTGGGTGCGGTCCTGATGGGTCGTGGTCAGGGGTGGGCCAGTGCCCACCGGTGCCATCGGTATCTGACCTCCGGGCCCAACCATCAGGGCTGCTCCCCCCCGTTCGGACGACATCGACAGGCGGTCCACGCTGATACCCGACGGGAGGCGATCGCTGGTCCGCACCACGTGACGACCCGGTCCGAGGGTGATGCCGTTGGCGCTGTTGCCACAGCCGGCGATGGCCAGGGCGCCATTGGACAAGGCGGTGCTCGATGTCCCGTTGACGGCGATGTCAACCGGTCGGCCGTCGATGGTGAGCAGATCGGAGCGGCACTGCCCGTTGAGGCGGTTGGGCAGTTCAGGGGTCACCGTTCCGGGCAGGCCCACAGCGGCCAACGAGACCGGGAGGATGATCTGACGATCCGAGTAGTAGTCGAGCGTGGTGACGGGCCGGACATCGTCGATGGTGATCTTGACGTGACTTCCGGTGAGAGCGGGAAAGCTCACCGGTGCCGCCGCGATGGTTCCGGCAACGGCCGAGTCGGTGATGGCCGGCAACCTGACGGTGGCAGAGCCGTTCTCGGTAGCCACCGTGATCCTGGTTGGGACCGAGTGACGCCGATCGGCCAGGACGGAGAGGTTCAGGTGATCAAAGGTGATCGGATGACTTAGATCGAAAGATAGCCAGTTTCCCGCCTGGGATCCCAAACCGGGTGTCCAGGCCGTGGCCGGATTGCCGTCCACCGCGGCATCGGCCCAAGCTTTGAGGTCGCCCGGGAGGCGGGACGACGAGTTGGCTCCCACGATCCTCGCCTCTCCCCTTGATCGGGCGATCGAGCTCGACCCCGCGGTTATTGCCGATCCTGACGCGGCCGAAGGGGACCCGGCCCCGAATCCCAATAGTTGATTGATGAGCGCATCGGAGTCTTTCGCAGATATGCGGGCCGTGCCCCCGATACCAAAGGTGCGGGATCCGGGAAGGGAAAACGTCCTGGCTATGTTCAGCTCGGGATCGGACCGGGGAGGCACATTGGGAGCTCGGACCCTGGTCATGACGATGATGAGGCGGTGATTTATGGACGACGTCCCGGCCCGAGCGAGCAGGGCGGTAGGCAGGCGCAACACCTCGTTGAGGGTCACTTTGGGGATGCCCACTTCGGCAAATCCCACGCCGGACTGGCCGTCATAGGTATTGCGCCGGCCCGAGCTGGTGGCGTCGATCACGATCTGCAGCTTGGAGAACGACCGGGTGGGGAACTTCACCAACTGGCCCGATCCTCCGAGCGAGGCGGCGTCGAGATTGACCACCATCGGATCCCGGCCGTCAAAGCGCAGGGTGGCCTGAGTGACATGACGGTTGCGGGGACCGCTTTGGGGCTGGAGCAGGGTGATGTGATCGGCGGTAACGGGCGTGGACAAGGACACGTCGAGGTACTCCCCCACCGCGGAGGAGAAGGCCCCCACCGTCCACGCCGTTTTGGGATTGCCGTCCAAGGCGTTGGAGGGCCGGTTCTCGGGCGTATAGGTGACCGGATTGCCATAGGCACTGGCCTGTACCGAGGCCACCCCGTTGAGCTGGGCCACCGTCTTGGCGGCATCCCCCGATCCTGCGAAGACATCCAGCGAGGCATTGGAGGGATCGGCCACCAGGGGCGTGGACCCGGCCTGCTCGACGTAGCCGGTGTTCTCCCGCAGCGATCCCCAGCGCAATCCCTGTCGCTTGTTGGTATCGGTCAGGACCAGGTCGGCCCCCGCCGCCATGGCCTGGCCGAACTGGGCCGGAGTCTTGAGGGAGGCCGCGTACAAGATGGTGGGATTCCCGGCCAGAAGACCCAGGGCCGAGGCATCCACCAGCCCGGAACCGTCCCCCGCCACCACCAGTGGGTTGGCGGCCGTCTCGGTCCGCACGATGGGACGAGGATTGGCCACTGGAAAGGCAGCCAGTGGCGGCGGGTACCCGACCCCCGGAGGCTGAGCCAGGGCAGTCTCGTCGATGAGCGGGTATTTGATGGCCGGCGTGGGCCCCGGAGTGCCGAACTTAACCGGCGGACCGATGCCGGGCGGCGCTGGACTGAACAGCGCCCATGTTGGCTTGGGCCTGGGGGTGTTGAACCTCTCGTATTGATGATCGGACTCCAACAGGACTTGGCCGGCGCTCATCAACGCGGCGATGGGAGCCAGGGTGGAGGGCTCGAAGACTCCCCCCTGCAGGGTGCCATCGAACGCGTTCAACAAGTTGACGCTGCCCACCTCGCCGTAGGGCACGACCTGTCGAATGACGCTGGGCCTGGTCATCAGCCCCGTCGCCACGGGGTCCTCGGTGACCCCCCACCGGTAGGCGGCGAAGTCTTCCCCCGGCAGCTCCAACACCCGGGTGGCGTGGCTTTGGTGATCGAGGTACGAAGTGGCCTGGTACCAGTAGGACGGGATCTGGCTGGGCCGGTCCAGATTGGAGGCGATCAAACTCCCCTCCCACAGCGGTGTCAGGTTGACCAGGACCAGCGCCGCGCTCAGTCCGGTGACCACCAGGCCGGTCCAGCGCCAACCGGTCCAACTCCATCGGCTCTGGCCCCACCACGAACACAGCCCGGCCAGGCCCCCACCCAACAGCAAGGCCAGCCCAAGGGCCACGAGGGGCACGGCTCGGTTGGACGACCGCATGGCCAGTCCGACGGTCGATCCGTTCGAGGCCGCCTTGAGCACGGCGCCCAACGGGGACGGGTGGGCATAGGGATAGGTCCCAACGGCCAGCACCGCCCCCAGCACCACCAACGCGATCAGATAGGCCCGGTAGCGCCAGCGCACGACCAGCCCCAGGCCCACAGCCAGAGCAGGAAGGGCAAAGCTGACGGCGATGACCCACAGCACCTGGGTGTATCCCGTCGAAGCCAGGGTCCACGGTTGGAGCTTGTCCTGACCGTAGAAGTACCAGTAGCCCAAACCCCGGACCACTTCAGAGGCCAACGATGTGATGGCCACCGTCGGAACCGTCTCGGTGTACTTGAGGACGTTCAGCCCGTAGGAGCCCTGGGCCCATAGCCCGACGGCCCACCACACCGAGACGGCCACCGTCAGCACGGCGATGCGAGCAACGACCACCAGCGCCCGACGCCAGGTGACCTCCCGGGTGATCCACACCATGTAAGCGATCATCAAGACCGGAGCCAGACCGGCATAGAGCAGAGAGGTGGCATTCACCCCTCCGACGATGGCCACCACCAGGGCAAACAGGGCCGGATAGCGCCATCGTCGGCCCCGGCCAGTTGTCGCCTCTCGACGCAAGGCCAGCATGACCAAGCCGATCATCCAGCCCAGGCCGGCCCAGGGCAGCAGTATGGCCGAAATGCGCCCGATGTAGTCGATGATGTAGGGGCTGAGCATGTAGGCAAGCGCCGCCACTCCGAGCCCTGGCCCCCTCAGGCCCATCAGCTTGCCTACAAACATGACGCCCAGGCCGGCGGCCAGCAGAATGGAACCCATCCACAGGCGCTGGGCCACCCAGGTCGGCACTCCCACCTGGTGGAAGACCCAGTAAAAGGGTCCCATGGGGAACAGGTAGCCGATATTTTGGTGGGTCACGGTTCCCATGCCGACGTTGGGATCCCACATGGACGCAGCGCTGCGTAGGAGCTGGCCCGGGTCGAGGTAGAGGTACTGCTTGGTATCGGCGGCCACCATCCCCGGCTTGGACAGGAATAGGGGGATGTAGGCAAGACCAGCCAGCACCAACCACATCGCCCGATTCCCCCAGGCGCGCTCTACCCTGGGCGGGGCGTGGACGGTCTCCGCCCATGAATCAGGAGAAGCCGCGGCGAACGGCGGCGCCTCAACGTCACCCATGGGCCGGCATCGGAGCGAGATTCTAACCAGCCCAGTGGTCGGGCGATGTTCCATGGCGAGAGCCGGTAGACCCGGTGCCTGGTTGTGACACGATGTTTGCCGTGCTGGTCGTGGGACTCACCGGGGCGATCGGATCGGGCAAGTCCACTGTGGCCCGCCTGCTAGCCGA
>JBOGIG010000150.1:0-7558 GCA_050742455.1 Acidimicrobiales bacterium | reverse complement strand
GAGATAGCTTCGTAAGATCATGTGTACTGACATGGCACGGCGTACATCCAGATACCTTGGGTCGCTCCGTCACACACGCCCCGCAAGCTGGCTCCGGATCATTTTGATCACGTTGGCCGTGGGACTTACAGGGACCAGCCTTGCCGCCTGCGGCAGTTCCCATCCTCCCGAGGCAACGAGTCCAACGGTCCCCGGATCCATCGCCAGTCCCCCTACCACTGACCCCTACGCAGTCCCCAAGGTCATCACAATCGCCTACGTCCAAAAAGTATTGGACAAGCTCGACGCCATCAGTACCCTCGTCATCCAAAATGTTGTCGCCACTCACCAATTTTCACCCAGGGCTGCTCAGCTCTTCGAGGCCATAACGACCAGAACTGAGCTCAAAAAGGAGTCGACACCTCTGATCATGCAGATTTCATCGGGACTGACGCAATATAAAAGCCATCCAAAGGCCGCGAAAGATGATGTGACGGCTATCATTTCGAGTTCGCCGACGTGCATTTTTGCGTCGGTTATCCGCGATTACTCACAGCTGTTGGTGACCGTTCCACCCAAACGTACTGAGTATTATGGGCTTGTCCTAGGGCAAGCTGGTGTGCCCAATTTGATGATTAACCCTACCCAGTGGTCGATCAACTTCCTTGCCTACAACCCTGACCATTCAGTACCTCTGGATCCATGTACACACCAATACTCGTAGTAATGGTCAGGACAACTATTGGGTGTCTCGCCGCCTTGGCGACACTGTTCTCGCTATCGCAGTCGGCGGCCCTGGGTGACACTACCGTTGCACCGGGCTCAGGCAATTTCGGCCAAGGGGGCATCACTTACACCGTTAGCGGGGGTAATCCGGGGTTGACTATACCGGGGTCGGGCGGTGGTGGGCCAGGGAGTGTGGCGACGGGGACGTCGGGAGGTCAGACGGTCTACTACGCTTCTATTCCTGGTATTGCTTTGACTAACAGCGGACAGACTTGCGTGGACGTTTCGTACTTCCCCTTCAATAATCGGGCTGATGCTCAGATATTTAGCCAGCGTTTCACTGCGGCGTGGGATGCGTTGCTGCGGGTGTATAAATTGTGCACTTCTTACCCTGGCGGTGCCAAGCAACCGACCCCAATACTGCCTCAGATACTGGCAGGACAATTCTGGCAGGCCCATGGTCAGAACCTCCTCCCTCATCCGAGACCGTACATTGCGCCGGGATTCGCCTTGACCGGCAAATTGGCCTATCTCGAAACAAACAGCCCGTTGGTCGACAGTTTCAGTGACTCCACGCCGATCGGTGTCCTGACGATCCAAGTCAAGGGCCAGTACCTCGTAAATTGGGGCGACGGCAGCTCGCCTCAAGGTCCGATCACCATCGCCGGGACTCCGTACCCGACACCGAACATTACGCACGTGTGGGACCAGATGGGTTCCTATGACGTCACTGTGACAGAGAATTGGACGGCGACGTGGACCCTGGCCGGGCAAAGCGGCAGCCTTGGAGGCCTTTCCACCTCCGGCACGATCCCGGGCTTGGCCGTCGAGCAAGTCGAGAGCATCATCAATCGCTGACTGATCTCAGCACCATTGGGCCAGACGGATCTTCCCCGCTTGCGGGTGCTTGGCCACAATATCCAGTGGCCATAGTGCCCGGTAGCCCCAATGCCCGGTAGCCGCTGAATGGGACCGAAACGGCCGAAATGGTAAATTACCGGCGCGCGACATTTGGCTGCCCGGGGTAGCTGCGGCGCTGGGAGATGACGCTGGTGAATGGATCACGACTACTGCGGTCGCTGCTGAATCGATCACGACTGCTGCGGTCACCGCTGTTGATAGTGCTGATGGGGGCCTTGGCCGCGTCGACGTTGCTGGCTACGGCCACACCGGCGTATCCGGCGGTTCCTCCCGCCACCATTGGCAGTTCCATCCCTGCCGGCGTCGTGGCCGCCAGTTCCGCTCCGGGGACCGGGTGGCGCCCCGAGCCCGCCACCTATGGCATAGGCGAGCGCACCGACGTACCGGTGACCATGCACGACGGCACGGTGCTGAGCGCCAACGTGTACTACCCGACGGGACCCGGAGGTGGCCAAGCGCCAGGGAAGTTCCCCGTGATCCTCACTCAGACCCCCTACGGCAAGGGTGGCCTGGGCTCGATCTCAGGAAGCGCAACGGCTCAAACCGGAGCGCAGGACTACCTCATCCAGCGGGGCTACATCGACGTCGTGGCCGATGTTCGTGGAACCGGATCCTCCCAGGGCACCTTCGGGTTGTTCGATCCGGCCCAGGTCAGTGACGGGGTCACCCTGGTCAAGTGGGCAGCCAACCTGCCCGGATCTAACCACAAGGTCGGTCTCTACGGTGCGTCGTACTTGGGAATCAACCAACTGCTAACTGCTGCCGCAGTGGGACCAGGCAGCCCCCTCAAGGCCATCTTCCCCGTCGTGGCAGCCAATGACCTCTACAAGGACACCGCCACCATGGGTGGGCTGATCGACCTGGAGTTCGACCTGGCCTATCTCGGCCTGACCGGAACCCTCAACAGTGCCGGCCCCCTACTCGATGCCCTCCAGCATCCGGCCAACCTCCCCACCGACCTGTTTGTCACCGAGCTCCAGCACTTATCCGACCTGGCCTCTTTCGATGGCGCCTTCACTCTCCAGACCTTGATGGGAGGTCCGACAGCCTACGACGGCGCCTACTGGCAGGCTCGCAACCCGGTCAACGTGCTGAGCAGGATCGTGCGAAACAAGATCCCGGCGTATTTGGTCGGGGGCGAGTTCGACCTGTTCCAACGGGGTGAGCCGCTCAACTTCGCCGGACTGCAAAACGCCTACGTCGGCCGCCCCGTCAGCGCCCCGATGCTGCCCGGGCAACCGGTGACCGGTCGTTACCAACTGCTCGACGGTCCCTTCACCCACCTGAGCGGGGCCACCGCCAACTTCGGACCGTTGCAGCTGGAATGGTTCGATACCTGGCTGAAAGGCGAGAACACGGGGATGGGTCAAACGACGACACCCCTGCATTATTTCGACTTGGGCACGGGCTCATATGCCGAACAGACCACCTATCCTCTGCCCGGCGCCGTCCCCACCCGGTATTACTTCAGCGGGGGTTCGAGCACAACGGCGCCGCTGTCCCGCAACGACGGAACTCTGTCCACCACGGCGCCGAGGGCGGCGGGAAGCGACACCCTGTTGTGGTCACCGGTGGGCAATCCATGCGGGCGGCCCTCCGACCAGTGGAGCGCAGGCGGGCTCAGCCTGGTGACCGGAGCGCTGACTCCCAACGCTCCTTGCGTGAACAACGACACCCTGGGCCAACTGGGGTTGGACCGTCTCACCTACACGACCAACCCCCTGGCCCGGGCCCAGACCCTCGCCGGACCCATCGATGTCACCGTCTACGCCAAGGCCACCACGACCGAGACCCAATGGGTGGCCGAGGTGGATGATGTCGCTCCCGATGGCACATCGACGCCACTGACCGAGGGCGCCCTCCTCGGATCCCTGCGAGCCTTGGATCCCGCCACCACCTGGAGATCACCCACGGGCGAAATTATCCAAGCCGGCCATTCCTATACCCAGACCAGTGCTCGGCCGGTGGTGCCGGGCCAGACCACCCGCTACGACATCGAGGTCTTCCCCACCTATGACACCGTGGCGGCGGGTCATCGTATCCGAGTCACCCTGTCCAGCGCCGACACTCCCCACCTGGTGCCGACAGCTCCGGAGTTCCTCAACCTGCTCGGTGGCGTGTACACCGTCGAACACAGCCCGGCCGCGGCCTCCGCCATCGAACTACAGATGGTCCCGGCCGGCCCCTGACACGATGGGATCACTGTCTCCCCGCCGGTCGATACCAGGCGTGGCCTTGGCCATGACCCTCGTACTGATTGGCCTGGGGTCCGTTTCCGCTCAAGCCGGGGTGATCCCCAGCGCGACCGTCCCGGCCGGACCGTTTTCGGGTACGGCCCTCACGGGAGATGCCTCCGGAGGGAGAACCTTCTCTATCCTTCCAGCAGGCGAAAACGGCTTGGTCAACGGACTTCAGTTGCTGCAGTTCGAGGCCAATGGCTCCCGCCCGCCGCACAGCTCCGACCAGCTTGGCCCTTATTCGGACCTTCTCCGCGCTCCGTCGCCACTGCCGGATTCGCAACTTTCCACGTACTTCAATCAGGAGTCGTTCGGCCTCGCTCCGGGTGACGTAGTTCGCACCGAATACCCCAGCCCTCACCGAGGCGTCGTCATCTACCGGGATGGGCACGACGTACCCCATATCTACGGCAATTCTCTCGCCGCCATGGCCTATGGCGCCGGATATGCCGCGGCGGAGGACCGTCTGTTCCTAATGGACGTTCTGCGCCACTACGGCGAGGGTGACCTGGCCGCCTTTGTCGGACCATCGTGCTCCATAGAGCAAATGGATCACGATCAACTGCTCTCGGCTGGGTACACACCAGCCCAACGCCAGGCCCAACTCGACGCATTGCCCCACCGCTATGGGCGCCTGGGGACCGAGACCCTGAGCATGGTCGATGCCTACGTGGCCGGGATCAATCGCTACATAAACAAGAGCCGGGTCAATCTCAGCCTGTTGCCTGCCGACTACCTGGCCACGGCCAGCCTGCCGACTTTGTGGCAGCCCAGCGACGTGGTAGCGGTCATTTCTCTCATCGGCCTCGAAGCCACCGGAGGTGGATCCGAGCTGAAAAACGCCGCCCTCCTCCGCTATCTGCAATCCAGGCTCGGGCCCCAAGGCGCCCGTGCCGCCTTTGCCTCGTTCAAGTCCCAAAATGACCCAGCCGCCCCCACCACCATCCACAACCAGACTTTCGCCTACATGGTCCCGGGTCACATCGACCCGTCATTGACTGCCATCCCCGACCATCCGGCCGCCCCTTTATCGGGAGGACCGACCGACACCACCCCAGGTTGCGGGCTGACCGTGACACCAACGCCCGGCACCGGACTGACGGCGCCAACCACTTCCAACTCCGCGCAGGCCTTCGCCCAGTCATTGCCGAGCGCTCTGTCGACATTGCTGCGCCCCCACTCGGCAGAGAGCAACGCCTTGCTGATCGATGCCGCTCACTCGGCCGGCGGTCATCCGGTGGCCGTCTTCGGACCCGAGCTGGGCTACTACGCCCCCCAGATACTGATGGAAGAAGATCTCCATGCCCCCGGCTATGCCGCAGAAGGAGCGGCATTTCCTGGAGCCGGCTTCGTGGTGGAACTCGGTCGAGCAGGTGGGTTCGCCTGGTCGGCCACCACAGCAAGCACCGATCAGATCGATGTTCGAGTGGAGAAGCTGTGCAACCCAGCAGGAGGCGTCGTTTCAGCTCACCAGGCCGACTACGTCTTTGACGGACGGTGCCAAGCGATGGACCACCACCACTTCATCGAGGCTGCGGTAACCAAGCCAGGAGGTACCGGCTTGCCGGCCCTGATCGACCACAGCATCTATTCGACCGTACACGGCATCGTACGGGGCTGGACGACCTTGGCCGGGCGTCCGGTCGCTATCGTGGCCCAGCGATCGACGTTCGACCACGAACCTGACTCCCTGGTGGGCTTCTTGGCCTGGGGCCAACCTGGGCTTACCCACGATCCGGCCTCATGGATGCGGGGGGCAGCCGACATCGCTTATTCGTTCAACTGGTTCTACGTCGACTCGGCCCACATCGCCTACTACGTCTCGGGTCGGGATCCGATCCGCAATCCCCATGTGGACCCCAACCTGCCCTCGTGGGGAACCGGGGTGGCCGAGTGGACGGGCCTGCTGTCCAACTCGGCCCACCCACACGCGCTGGACCCGAACCAGGGTTATCTGACCAGTTGGAACAACAAGCCAGCCCCAGGCTTCTCCGCCAGCGACGACAACTACGGGTGGGGCCCTGTGCAGCGCTCCCAGCTGCTCGACGATCAGGTTGCCAAGCTGCTCGCCCAGGGTCAGCCGATCACCCGGGGAGAGTTGGTCAGCGCCATGGAGACGGCGGCCACCCAGGATCTGTCCGGTGTGGCCGTGGTTGACCAGGTTCTGTCCGAGCAAGGAGTCCAGACCGATCCGCGCCTGGAGGCCATGACGGCCCAGTTGAGAGTCTGGGCGGCAACCGGTGCTCACCGCATAAAGGGACTGGCCACCGACACCCAGTACGCCCACGCTCCCGCCATAGCCATCTGGGACCAGGCCTATCCGGGCGTGGTGAGGGCCCTGTTCGATCCCTTGTTCGCCCCGGGCGGCCTAACCAGCTTCGACGGGTTGAGCAACGGATATTCGGTCCTGCCCATGGAGTTTGCCGACACGCCCAATGGAGACGGAAGCCATCACGGTGACGGGTACTACGCCGGATGGGAAGGATACGTGGTCAAGGCTCTGCGGCAAATGGCGGGCCAAAGAGTGCAAGCTCCGTTCCCGGCCGCCGTCTTTGACCGGCTGTGCGGGGGGCCATCCCGTTGCCACCAAGCGATCACATCCGCACTTCTCGATGCCTACACCCAACTGGCCCGCATAAATGGCACCACCAACGTGGCAGCCTGGACGGCCGATACGGCCACCGCCACCGAGTCGGGCGCGGCAAATACTACGGTGACCATGCCGCAGTTCGACGCCATCAATTACATGGCCATCGGCATAGTGGGCCAGCCCAGCCAGGAGTGGGTCAACAGGCCCACATTTCAACAGGTCACCCAGTTCGTGAGGCCCCCCAGCCGGAATTGACCAGCCGCCAAATATCATGGGGGCATGGACAAAGACGGAGAGTACGAGCCCAGCCCTTCCCAGTGGGTGCGGGACCAGGTCGAGACCTACGAGAGTTCTGGTGGCGAGCGGGGCAACACCCTGGCCGACACCGGCCTGCCCGTGGTCATCGTCACCACCCGGGGCAACCGGAGCGGCAAGATCCGCAAGACCCCGCTCATGCGGGTGGAACACAATGGCGAGTATGCCCTGATCGCCTCCAAGGGAGGCGCGCCCGAACATCCGGTGTGGTATTTCAACCTCAAGGCCGACCCCCAAGAAGTGTCCATTCAAGACGGCCCCACCCCGTTTGGAGCCACCGTTCGAGAGGTGACCGACGGCGAGCGGGAGACCTGGTGGGAACGAGCAGTAGCCGCCTTCCCCCCTTACGCCGAATACCAGACCAAGACCGATCGAGTCATTCCCGTCTTTGTCGCCAGCCGGGAAAGGTCACCGGTCGGAGATGCCACCTGAACTAGGTTCGCCAGGGCGTGCCCATCGGGCGCCAGGACAAGGAGGGGGCCATGCTCATCTCAACCATGAACGACCTACCCGGCCACCAGGTAACCGAGGTGATAGGTGAAGTTTTCGGCCTCACGGTACGAAGCCGCAATATCGGCTCGACCATCGGAGCTCAGCTCAAGTCGATTGCCGGTGGAGAGCTCAAGGGCATGACAAAGAACCTGGTGAACAGCCGGCAGGAAGTAATCCAGCGCATGGTCACCGAGGCCGAGGCCAAGGGCGCCAACGCCATCTTGGCCATGCGCTTCGACACGTCCGAGATGGGGGCGAATTGGACCGAGATCTGCGCCTACGGAACGGCGGTCAAGGT
>JBOGIG010000149.1:0-2817 GCA_050742455.1 Acidimicrobiales bacterium | reverse complement strand
GTGAGAAGAAGCCTTCTGGCCAGCGACCTGCACTTCGATCCGTCCTTCAAGAGCGTCGAGGACTGGGATCTGTGGTTGCGCTGCTTGCGTCGCACCGCGGCGGGCGTGGTCCCCGAGCCCCTGGTCCGCTATGTGGTCCACCGCGAACCTCGCCTGACCGACACCGACACGCAACGACGAGGACTTGACGCCTTCGTGGCCAAGTACGCCACCGAGATGTCCGGGCCGTGTCGGGCCTTCCACCAGGCCCACCTCCGGATGGAATCAGGAATGGGGTGGGCAAAAAAGGCCAAGGTGGTCGGCGCATTGATGGCTCCTTCACCGGCCACGCCCATCCTGATCGGAGAGCAAGTGGCGCGCCAACTGTCTCGATTGCGACGTGACCCCGGCCTCACCGAGAGAGCTCTGGCTCGCCTGATCCCGACCTAGCGATTCAGGGGCTTACGTACCCCCGCACGACGCCGCGCTTTCCCTTCCATCTGCCTCCGCCGGTAGCGGCCAGATTGAACGGACGGCCCCTCTCGGTTCGGGCAAACCCCGCCGCCATAACTAGCCGCTCCAACCCGGCCATGTTGGTCACCCACCATTCGAACTCCACGATCCCATCGAGTTGGGCCAGAGGGCGATTGCGGTAAGGGAAGTGCTCCTTGACCGGATTGCAGATGATGGCGCTGCCCCGGCATACCCGTCGGATGCGCTCGACGGCGGTGGCCGGGTCCTTGATGTGACAGAGGAGATCCCCACAAAACACGAGATCGAACTGGCCCAGATCGACATCGATGTCGTACACCGAGCGGAGCTCCCGCTTGACCTTCGAACCCAATACCTGGGCCACCAGCTCGAATCGTTCCCCCTTTGTCTCATCGATGGTCTTGGTGATGTTGTTGCGTATGGATGCGGGCCAGTCCAGGGCCTCGGGATCGTCCATGTCCAGCGCCACCACTTCGGCCGCGCCCCGACGCTCCAGGGCGAAAGCCCAGTAGCCATCCATGGTGCCCACGTCCAGACAACGCAGGCCGGACAGGTCGTTTGGGATGAGGTATCTGCTCTCGACACCGCGGTGATCAAACATGCCCTTGGTCACCACACCGTCACCCAGGTCGAGGGTGTGGTACCAGGGATAGCCCTCGACCCGCCGGCGTAGCTCACTGGGATCCAAGACAGCCCTCCTTGCGCAGCTCACGCCACGGTGGCGGAACTCACCATTATCACCGGTGCGTCACCCCTTGGTGCAAATGTCCTCCATCCCGCGTAGGATGCCCGGCCATGGTCGAGTCCGAGGGCAACCCTGGCGTGTCCCCGGACGCCCCCGGCCTGCCGGCCGGCGGGGGCGATTCTTCGGTGGGGCCTGGCCGGGCGCGCAGACTCGATTCGCTGACGGGACTGCGCTTCGCCGCCGCCTTGGTGGTATTCGGCTATCACCTGGAGGGCTTCTTCTATTTCCGCGCCCCCTATGCAGCCATGAGCCATGGGTTCGTCCAGGGAACCACCGGCGTATCGTTCTTCTTCATCCTGAGTGGCTTCGTCCTCACCTGGTCCCATCAGCGAGGCGACCGGCCCAGCGCCTTCTACCGGCGCCGATCGGCCCGCATCGGTCCACTCCAGGTGGTCACCTGGATCATCATGGGAGTAATCCTGCTCACCCTCACCACCGGGCCACCGTTAGGGCCGTCGTTGGCCTCCTTGTTCCTTCTCGCCCCTTGGACCCCCGGGCTGGCCCTCCACCTGACCATGAACAACCCCAGCTGGTCTCTCGGCTGTGAGGCCTTCTTCTATCTCGTATTCCCTTTGCTCTTTGCCGGGGCCAAGCATCTCACCCGAGCCCAACGTCGTCTGGTCCTGGCTGGTCTGGTTCTCGTCGTGGTCGGCCTGGCCGTGGCCCTTGACCCGGCCCCCAATGGCACCACCCGCTTCTGGGCCCTCTACTTCTTTCCCCCGGTGCGCCTATTGGAATTCGCTATCGGAATGCTTCTGGCCGCTGAAGTGGCCGACGGCCAAGGGATTCGCGTGAAGCTGGGTCCGGCCAGCATGCTGGCCCTCGGGGCCTACGTGGCCGACAGCTGGGCGCCGACCACATTCCAGCCTGTGGCGGTCACCCTGTTGCCGTTCATGGCCCTCATAGTCGCCGCGGCCCGATCGGACGTGGCGGCCACGCCGTCGTGGTTGCGAAGCCGCTCCCTGGTACGACTCGGGGTGTGGTCGTTCGCCATCTATATGGTTCATTGGCCCGTTCTGACTTTGGTTTCGCATCAGGTGACGGGTCGGGTGGGGACTTTGGGGGGCGTCGTGTTGGGATTGGTGTCCCTGGCCATCACCGTTGCGGCCGCGGCCGGACTGTACCGGTGGGTGGAGCATCCCCTCGAACGTCGCTTGCGAGGCGGGGGGCGCCACGGCACGCCCCGATACCATCCATTGCCCATCACTGACCCGGCAGGCCCTTGATGGCCAACTCACGGACAACCCAACCGGCATCCGACCGGCGGTTGGGGCAATGACGAGTCCTCAGCCCCAATCCCAGGTGGGCATCACCGGAGCCTGGTTCGACCCGCTCGACCCCCGAACCTGGTCCGGCATGTTCGCCCGGGTGATCGAGGAGTTCGAAAACATGGGTGTCTATGCCGGTTTCAGAGACGCCGGACCCCTGGCCGGGGCCAGCCGGGCTCTTTACCACTGGATGGGCCTTACCGGTCGGGCGGGCGGAAGCTGGATGCTCGAACCAGAAATGCGAGCGGCGGCCTGGCTGTCGATTCCGGCCATCCGGCGGCGCCGGCCCAGGAACGCCGGGGCATGGATAGTGCCCGCCGGTACGGTCGGGCG
>JBOGIG010000148.1:0-2755 GCA_050742455.1 Acidimicrobiales bacterium | reverse complement strand
ACCCGCTGATCTCGACCACGCGAGCGTCAGGGAGCAGGTCGGTGAGGGCCCGGACGCCGGCGGGAGGGATGAGCGGGTCCTGGTCGCCGACGATGCACAGTACAGGCATCTGTAGGCGGGCGGCCTCATGCTCATCGTGACTGACCGCGATGAGGCGGGGGAGCATGACGGCGGGATCAGCCGTTCCCATTCGGCCGAGGGACTGGTAGAGATGGGCTCGCTCGGGCTCGCGTGCTGAGAAGGCCTGGCCGAGCGCCGGGTGTGAACCGAGCATCTCCTCGACGGGGCGCTGATCCAACCGGCCAGCGAGCTGAGGTTGGGATGACCGTTGTGAGGCGAGTGCCGCCTCGATCGATGGCGACATGATACCGCCGAGAGAGTCGGCCAGAACGAGGCAGCGGGCCACGCCGGGACGGGCGAGAGCCGCGCCGACGATGGTCCACCCGCCCATGGACTGACCGACCAGGTCAGCCCGGCTGATGCCGAGGTGGTCCAGGATGGCAAGCAGGTCGCCGGCCGCCACTTCGGGACCAGAGCTGTCGGCGCGGTCTGAGGATCGTCCGTATCCCCGATGGTCCCAGGTGACCACGGTCCGGTCACGGGCCAAGGCGGCCACCTGCTGGTACCAGACGGCGTGGTTACCGCCGGCACCGTGGCTGAGCACGAGCGGCACGCCCCCCTGCCCAACCACCTCGTAGTAAAGCGACTCGCCCTCGTGATCGACGAACCCCGTTCGGCGCACAAGGGCGATCGTCGGCCTCTCCGATCGACGGTGGCGGGCGGCGCATTCGATCTCCACCCGGGCGCCGAGCGCGAGGCCCACGTCACCCACGGTCATGCGTGCCGGGGGGTCGGAGAGATAGGGGAGTGCTGCAATGAGGAACTCTCCGTAGGCATCGTTCATCGCGGCGAAGTCAGCCATGTCGGCCAGGTACACCGTCACCTTGACCACGTCGCGCCACGACGCGCCGGCGGCCTCGAGGATCCGGCCGATGTTGTGGAGCGCCTGGGTCGTCTGTGCCGCAACCCCGACGCCCGCGAGCTCCAGCCCGGCCTCGGTTCCCAAGGTGCCCGAGACGAACAGCGTGTCGTCGGTCCAGCCAGCGTGGGCGAACTCCCGGAGCCGTCCGAGTCCTTCGACGACGAGTCGATCAGGTGCGGTCATGTCCCATCTTGCCCCCTCCTGCGCCAGCATGTCATGCCCGCAGGTAGTCGCCTATCTTCTCGATCGGGCTTCCCATCGGGAGGTCCTGGGTACCGAGAGGGCAGGAGCGAGGGAGGTCTACGTCGTGGAGATTACGGGGGGCAGAGCGGTGGCGAGTCGGTCTGCAACCTGATGGACGTCACCATCGGTGAGGGGCCCGGGGGCACCGATCATTTCGGCGAGTTTCTGACCCCAGGTCACCCAATAGCCGTCGAACTGGAACGGCTTCTTGAAGAGGCTCCACTCGGCGTCGATGAAGCAGAGGGCCGCGTGCACAGGAACGTCGGCGCCCGAAAGTGCGGACCGGACCGCGGCGACCTGCCACGCGAGTCCGTGCACGAGGTTGGTCTTGTCGCGTCGATTGACGTAGAGGCGGTAGTCGGCCTTGGACCATCCGCCCTTGTCCCGACGTTCGACGAGGCCCTTGTACTTCTTCGCGTCAATGATCCAAACGCCAGAGGCCGCGATCGCGATGTGGTCGATGTTGCCTCGGGTCTTCGGCACCTTGCGGTCGTGGAGAAAGACGGCTCGATCTCCGACGCGCCTTGCGAGGCTCGCGGCGAGACGTTGTTCTCCCTCTGATCCAACCTTCCATGCCTTTGTGGACCGTGGGTCCTCAGACAGGAACTTGACAACTCCGGCAAATCGTCCCCAGCGTTCGTCGATCTGCGCTTCGCGGCGCTGATGCTTTTGCTCGTACTTCTTCAGCGCTGAGGCTCCCGCCTGCCCGCTTGCAGGCGGCGAGACACGCTCTGGCAATGTCCGGGGCTCAGGTTCGGGCGGCGGGGTGATCGCCTCCGGTGATCCGGTAGGAGCACCATCGGCACACCCAACGCAGGTAATTGTGCGTGCAATCGCATCCCACCACGCCTTGGTACGGGCAGGAAGCGCGGTGCCACACTGCGCGCATTTGCCTGCATACCGGAGAGGGATGATCTTGGCCTCCATGGAGCCATTATGGTGCCACGTATTGGCAGCAGTGGTCTCTTCGGCCGGCGGTGATGGATGTCAGCGGTGGTCCTGTGACTGGCGGAAGGGTGGTCCCATGCTGCTGGCGGCTGACAGACCTCGAAAGTCATTCCGAAATGTGGCACCGGGTGAAAATCAGATCGTTGGGGCGCTCCAGCCGGCATCAGGGCAGCGGCAATGCCGAAACCGTACGATGTGCCCGTGTCAAGAAGCGCGGTGAGGATCAAACCAGGGCGGTTATCAGTTGGCGCTATAATCGAACACCTGTTCGTATTAGCGCTTGGAGGGTCCTAATGGCCATGCAACAATCACGCCTCGCACTATGGCCCGACGATCTCCTCGAAGGAGCGGCGACGAGCGTCGCTGTGCTCGACCCGATGTCCTCGACAGGACCTCCCAAGTCAAGAGGAGTTGTCTACACCAAGTCCTGGGTCGTTGATCTGATCCTTGATCTAGCGGGCTATAGGCCCACGGCTGACCTTGCTGCACTGTACGCAGTGGAGCCCGCCGCGGGGGAAGGTGCATTCCTGGTCCCCATGATTCGTCGGCTGCTGGAATCAATCGCCATACATGGCCGGAGTC
>JBOGIG010000147.1:0-55495 GCA_050742455.1 Acidimicrobiales bacterium | reverse complement strand
GCGCAGGACACCGTGCCGGATGCGCATGATCCTTCCAAGCGGCATGCCCCGATGATGTTAACGACGGACCTTGCCCTGAAGCTGGATCCGACCTACGCGCCGATCGCGAAGCACTTCCACGAGCACCCAGACGAGCTCGCAGAAGCGTTCGCCAAGTCGTGGTACAAGCTCCTTCACCGCGACATGGGACCCGTCTCGCGCTACCTCGGCCCCTGGGTTCCGGAGCCGCAGCTGTGGCAGGACCCCGTCCCCGCGGTCGATCATGACCTGATCGGAGAGGACGACATCGTGGCCCTTAAGGGCAAGATCCTCGCGTCAGGACTGTCGATCTCCCGGCTGGTTTCTACCGCTTGGGCGTCGGCGGCAACCTTCCGGGGCACCGACAAGCGGGGCGGGGCCAACGGGGCACGGATTCGCCTGGCGCCACAAAAGGACTGGGAGGTGAACGACCCGACCGACCTGGCCAAGGCGCTGCAGACACTCGAGGAGATCCAGCAGGACTTCAACAATTCACGTTCAGGCCGAACGGAGGTTTCGCTCGCTGACCTCATCGTCCTGGGCGGCGGTGCGGCCGTAGAGCAAGCGGCGAAGAACGCCGGGCATGACGTGACGGTCCCGTTCGTGCCGGGGCGCACTGACGCCTCACAGGAGCAAACCGACGTGGAGTCGTTTGCCGTGCTCGAACCCACCGCCGACGGGTTCTGCAACTACCTTCGAGCCGGGGAGAAGTTGCCGGCAGAGACCCTGCTCTTGGACCGGGCCAACCTTTTGACACTCTCCGCCCCCGAGATGACAGTTCTCGTAGGCGGGATGAGGGCCTTGAACGCCAACAGTAACGCCGCCCACGGTGGTTTAACCGACCGACCTGAGACGCTGACCAACGACTTCTTCGTGAACCTGCTCGACATGAGCGCCGAATGGAAGGCGTCCGAGTCGACGGAGAACGTGTATGAGGGTCGCGATCGCGCCACGGGCGAGGTCAAGTGGACCGGAACCGCTGTCGACCTCGTCTTCGGTTCGAACTCCCAGCTGCGGGCCATCTCGGAGGTGTACGCGTGTGACGACTCGAAGGAGAAGTTTGTGCGTGACTTCGTGGCAGCGTGGGACAAGGTCATGAACCTCGATCGCTTCGACCTCGCCTGATGCCATCGCTGGATCTGTTGACCGCACCGCGGCAGGGCGGCCGATTCTTTGTGGTGGGGCTAGCTGGAATCGAACCAGCGACCTCAGCATTATCAGTGCTGCGCTCTAACCGACTGAGCTATAGCCCCCTACGGGCAAAATAATTCTGCACTACTGCGTGGTGGGCGCCACTAGGTGGCCCACCGGCGGTCCACCTCCATTGCGGCCTGGACACCACACCACGAGAAGCCGCCGCCCGATGATAGAGGCACTGGGGTCGCCCGTCACATGCCGAACCCAGACCAGTCCCAAAGCGCCCCCTGGGATGGCGCCTATTCATCGAGGACATTGACGTCGTCTGCCACAACAGCCTCCACGTCGCCGATCTCGGAGATGGCGGCGGCCAGTTCGTTGATCGATCCGATGCCTCTGATCTGCAGCGTAACTTCGACCTGGGAGGGATCTCCCGGTTCCTGTGTCGATTCGGCCTCGTGGGGTCGGGAACGCCCCAAGTTCTGAGTCGAGATCGCACCCACGACAAAGCCCCGGGCCGTGGCCAATTGCAGAACCTCTCGCAGGACTCCCCGACCGTCGGGATATTGGATCCGGATCAGGGATGAAGCCGTTGAGGATCGGGGAAGCCGGCGGGCCAGGATAGGGAACAAAAGGGCGACGATGCCGTAGATCACTGTGGTGGCAACGGCCAAAACAGGCAGACCGGCACCCGAGGCCGCTCCCACGGCGGCGGTGACCCAAACAGCCGCAGCCGTCGTCAACCCCCGGACCGAATCGCGTCGAACGAAGATAAGGCCGGCGCCGAGAAAGCCCACCCCGGTCACGATCTGGGCCGCCACCCGGGACGGGTCCACTCCAACCAGGCCTGGGATCAGGACGTCATTGAACCCGTACTTGCTGATCAACATAAACAGGGCCGCCCCTACCCCGACCAGGGTATGGGTCCTCAGTCCGGCGCTTTTTTGATGGATCTCTCGTTCCACCCCGATGGCCGTCGACAGGACCAGGGCCAGGCCCAGCTCGCCGAGCTGAAGCCACCCTTCCTGGTTTGACATCCCAACCACCCCAAGCGGGGAACTCATCTGTGCTGTCGGTCAGAGGTCATCGTTCAGCCAGGGTAATCACCTGGCGGGTCTCCGGCTCATAAGGTGGATGTCTTCATGCCGAGCGGAGCCAGAGTTAGACCAGGGGTAGGCGAGGGGGTCCTTCCTCTTCGACCACCACGTTGACCCCCCCCACGACATCACTCACCAGGTTGTAGATGATGGCAGCCAAGACGCTGAACAAGGAGGCCAGGACCACCCCTATGGCGCCGGCAATCAGCGTGGCGACCAGGACTCTCATCCCGGCAAACCGAAATGACTGGTAGCCGAACAGGGTGCTTATCAGGTGCTCCAGCGAGTGCACCGCTCCTGCCAGGCTGGCCACTATCCACAAGAGGATCCCGGCCACAAGAAATGTCACGAACAGGGCGAGATAAAAGACCAGGGAAAACCTAAAGACCGAGCCGACATCGATCCGCCTCATGGTGCGACGCACCCACCGGCGCTGGGAAACCGGGGCCGCGGCCCGGGTCGTGCTGGAACCCCGGCTGTCAGGTAGGCCCCGTCGGGGCATGGCCTGAGTCAAACTGCCGGCCTAATCACACCGCCTGCTTAGCAAACCAGGTCAACTCACTCGTCATCCTCTGTGACATAGACCACAGAAGACGAGGCCACTGTCTGACCCTCATCCAAGTTCATGATCCTCACTCCGGTGGCATCGCGGCCTTGGGACGATATCTCCCGCACGGCCATACGGATGGTTACCCCCGCTGAGGAGATCATAATGATCTCGTCGTCCAGGGCGACCATGAATGCTGCGGCCAGGTGACCGCGTCGGGCCGTGAGGCGTATGCCCCGCACACCCTGGCCTCCCCGAGCCTGGGCATTGAAGCGATCGAGCTTGGTCCGCTTGCCGAACCCGGCCTCGGTCACCAACAGGATGTCGACGTCGTCGGCGGCCGGGTCGCAAGACACCACCTCGTCATCAGCCTTGAGACGCATGCCTCGTACCCCGGCGGCGTCGCGACCCATGGGTCGAACCTGATCCTCTGAGAACCGGATGGTCATGCCCTGGCGAGAGACCATGAAGATGTGGTCCATGCCGCCGGTCTGGATGACCTTGACCAACTCGTCATCCTCCCTCAAGTTGATGGCGATGAAACCCTCTCGCCGCGACTTGTCGTATTCCGCCATGGCCGTCTTTTTGACTTGCCCCTTCTTGGTGGCAAAGAACAAGAAGCGGTCTGCGGCGTACTCTCGGGTATCGATGATGGCCTCGACCCGCTCGCCTGCGTCGAGGGGTAGCAGGTTCACGATGGCCGTGCCTCGGGCCGCCCTCTCCTTCATCGGGATCTCGTGGCCCTTTAGCCGGTATACCCGGCCCCGATTGGAGAAGAACAACAAAAAGGCGTGGGCCGTGGTGTGGATGATGTGTGTGACCAGGTCCTCGTCCTTCAAACGAGTGCCCTGGATGCCTCTCCCACCACGGGCCTGGGTGCGGAATGACCCGGCCGCCTGGGACTTTACGTATCCGGCCCTGGTCATGGTCACGACCAGTTCCTCATCGTCGATCAGATCCTCCGCCCCTAGTTCGCCGGGGTCCAAGATGATCGCCGACCGGCGCGGGTCGGCAAACTTGCGCCTGATCTCTCCCAGCTCGTCCTTGATTACCTGGCGCAGACGGACGGGATCGCCCAGGATGGCCTCCAGGTCCGAGATGGTCACCAGCAAGGTGGCCATCTCCTCCTCCATCTCCGAGCGGCCCAAGCGGGTGAGTCGGCCCAACGTCATGTCCAGGATGTGATCGGCCTGGATCTCGGAGAACTCAAAGGGGGCGGCTCGCAGGCCGGCTCGGGCCGCGGCACGATCGGCGCTGGCCCGGATGAGTGCGATCACAGCATCGAGCATGTCCAGGGCCTTGAGCAGCCCTTCTACGATGTGGGCCCGGGCCCGGGCTTTGCGCAGGCGGAACTCCGAGCGCCGGGTGATGACGTCAACCTGATGGGCCACGTAGGCCGTCAGCGCGGCGCTCAGGTTCAACGTGCGGGGCACGGAGTCGACCAGGGCCAGCATGTTGACTCCGAAGCTGGTCTGCATCGGCGTGTGCTTGTACAAATTGTTGAGCACTACGTGGGCGTTGGCGTCGCGCTTGAGGTGAAACACCAGGCGGGTCCGCCGCCCAGCCGATCCGTTCTCGATCTCGCGGATCCCATCCAGCTCCTTGGCGTTAACCAGAGCCGAGGCCTTGACTTCGATGGCCTCCACCGAGGTCTGGTAGGGAACCTGGGTCACCACTATGCGCTGCGACCCGTTCTTGGCCTCCTCGATCTCGGCCACGGCTCGCAGTTTGATGGATCCCCGTCCCGTCCGATAGGCGTCCTGGATGCCCGAACGTCCCAGGATGAGCCCACCGGTGGGAAAGTCAGGGCCCTTGACGAAGACCATCAGTTCGTCGGGGGTCGCCTGAGGGTTGTCGATGAGATGCACAACAGCGTCGATCACCTCACCCAGGTTGTGGGGTGGGATATTGGTGGCCATACCCACTGCGATGCCCTGGGAGCCGTTGACCAACAGGTTGGGAAACCGGGCCGGAAAGACGGTCGGCTCTTCCTCGCTACCGTCGTAGTTGGCCACGAAGTCGACGGTTTCCTCGTCGATCCCGGCCATGAGTTCCAGGGCCAGGGAGTGCAGCCGGCACTCGGTGTAGCGCATGGCGGCGGCGCCGTCGTCCGGGTTGGGAGAGCCGAAGGAGCCGTGGCCGTCGATGAGGGGGTGGCGCAGGCTGAAGTCTTGGACCATGCGGGCAAGGGCATCGTAGATGGCGGTGTCGCCATGAGGATGGAACTTGCCCATGACCTCACCCACCACTCTCGAACACTTGGTGTGGGGTCGGTCGGGGCGCAGGCCCTGGGACAACATCCCGTAAAGGATGCGCCGGTGCACCGGCTTGAGCCCGTCCCGGACATCGGGAAGGGCCCGGGACACGATGACCGACATGGAGTACTCCAAGAAGGAGCGTTCCATCTCCTCTTGGATCTCTATGGGCTCGATCGAGCCGAAGGTCACTCCGCCGCCCTGACCCCCGCCCCCGCTCCCCGCCCCATTAGAGCCGGCCGGACCCGGCCCCGTCGACTGGCTAGATGTCAAGGAACCGCACGTCCTTGGCGTTGGTCTGGATGAAATGCCTGCGCAGCTCCACGTCCTCGCCCATCAGGATCGAGCACACCTCATCTGCGATGGTGGCCTGCTCCAACCCAATCTGGAGGAGGGTTCTCTGACCGGGATCCATCGTTGTGTCCCTCAACTCCTCGAAGTCCATCTCGCCCAGGCCCTTCAGCCGTTGGAACTCGGCCTTGTGCGTGGGGTGTTCTGCCAGGAAGGCCACCCGAGCCGCCTCGTCCTTCAAATAGACCTTCTCCTTGCCCACCAGGGTGGAGAACAGTGGGGGTTGGGCCACATAGACGAATCCTCCCTCGACCAGGTCCTTCATCTGGCGCATAAAGAACGTCAGCAGCAAGGTGCGGATGTGGGAGCCGTCGACATCGGCGTCGGCCAGGACGATGACCTTGTGGTAGCGAATCTTGGCTACATCGAAGTCCTCGGCCAACCCGGCGCCGATGGCGGCGATGAGGGCCTGGATCTCGGCGTTCTTTAGCATCTTGTCCAGGCGGGCCCTCTCCACGTTGAGGATCTTGCCCCTGATGGGCAAGATGGCCTGGATGCGGGGATTGCGGGCATCCTTGGCCGATCCCCCGGCGGAGTTTCCCTCCACGATAAACAGCTCGGATTCTCGGGGATCCCGAGACGAGCAGTCAGCCAGTTTTCCGGGCAGTCCCGCCCCGTCTAGCGCCGACTTGCGCCGGGTCAGGTCACGGGCCTGTCGGGCCGCCAGGCGGGCTCGGGCGGCAATAAGCGACTTCTGGACGATCTGGTGAGCCTCTTTTGGGTTCTCTTCCAGCCACTCGGCCAGCTTCTCGTTGGTGGCCTTCTCAACCAGGGACCGGATGGATACGTTGCCCAACTTGGCCTTGGTCTGCCCCTCGAACTGGGGATCGGTGAGGCGCACCGCGATGATGGCGGTGAGACCCTCCCTGATGTCCTCCCCGAGCAGGTTGTCGTCCTTTTCCTTGAGCTGATTCTTGGCCCGGGCGTACTTGTTGACGGCATTGGTGAGGGCCTTCTTGAAGCCCTCCTCGTGCATCCCACCCTCGCCTGTGGCTATGCCGTTGGCGAAGGAGTAGATCGACTCGTAGTACCCGGTGTTCCACTGGAACGCCAGCTCCACCTCCTGGTGGTCCTCTACCTGTTCGAAGTAGCCCACCTTGCGGAACAGGGCCTCCTTGGCCGTGTTGAGGTGGCCCACGTAGTCGACGATGCCCCCGCTGTAGCGGTAGGTGATCGACTGACGGTGCCCGGGCCTCTCGTCGGCGAAGCAAATCTCCAGGTCCTTGTTCAAGAAAGCCATGACCTGGAGGCGCTCCAGCACGGTCTGGGCCCGGAACTCGATCTCCTCGAAGACAGTGGCATCGGGCCAGAACGAGACGGTCGTTCCGCTGCGGTCCTCCGGGGACGAACCGACAACCTCGAGTTTGCCCTGGGGCTTGCCCCCCTTTGCAAACTCCAAGCGGAACTTCTTGTCCCGATTCGCCGGATCGTCGCCGTTGCGCTCGACCTCGAGGACCAAGCGGTCGGACAAGGCATTGACCACCGACACCCCCACGCCGTGCAGCCCGCCGGACACCTTGTAGCCCCCACCGCCGAACTTCCCGCCGGCGTGCAGGACGGTGAGGACGATCTCGGCCGCCGACTTGTCCTTGTACTGGGGGTGGGGATCGACCGGGATGCCCCGGCCGTTGTCAGCCACCCGGGCTCCCCCATCGGCCAGGAGGGTCACGTCGATGCGGGTGCAGTAGCCCGCCATGGCCTCGTCGACGGCGTTGTCCACCACTTCCCAGATGAGGTGGTGCAGGCCCGACGGACCAGTCGACCCTATGTACATGCCGGGCCGTTTGCGTACCGGCTCCAAGCCCTCCAGAACGGTGATGTCCTTGGCCCCGTAAGACGACGGGGGCGATGTGGGGCTTTGGGTGTTCAACGCCACGGGCGCGACCTTTCTAGAACTTTTCTCCTAGATGGCCTCGGTGGAGGAACCAGGTGCCCACGACAGCCAAAAAAGACTGGTCTCCACCCAAAATTCCTGGTCAACGGCCATAATTTCTCTCAAAATCATACCAGATCTGAGGAGGTAGACCGAGCATGGTTGGTCATGAGACCTCGGGCTTTTGGCCCGGAGACCGCCCGATCCGGCCGTTGGGAGGACCAACTTTAACCCGCAGGCGCGACGCGACCGGGCCTCCTGCCGACCGGGCCAACCCGCCGAGGATCTCGGGTGCCAGGAACTGGAGGTGGGTGGCCCAACCCGGCGAGTCCACCATCACCACCAAGTCGTCGCCGGCCAGCGACACTGGCCGGCAATGGGCCGCCACCAGTTGACCGACCACTTCGTCCCACGACCGGAACACCTCCACCATTCCCACAGCCGAGGGCGCACCTAGAGCACGGGCCAATTTTTCCAGAGATACACCCACCGGGACGGGCTCGCCACCATGGTCGGGCGGGCCTTTTCCTGACGGCTCCTTGGTCATTGCGGAACCAGCACCCCGGCCTCGACGGCCAGGGTCAGAGCTGGAGTGATGCCCGGTGGCACCGCTCCGGCTGTGGTTAGGAGGCACTGACCGGGAGGTAGGTGAGCCACCAAAGCGGAGGACCTTTGGTCGTCCAGTTCGGAGAACACATCGTCAAGCAACAAGATGGGGGGTGAGCCCACCTCCTTGGTTACCAAGGCGTGGGCTGCCAGACGCATCGCCAGGGCCAGGCTCCTCTGCTCGCCTTGAGATCCGTATGACTTGGCCGCAAGGCCCGATAGCACAAGGGCCAAATCGTCGCGATGCGGACCCATGGTGTTTGTGCCCCGCCGCAGGTCGTCCCCCCTTCCGACAGCGAGGGCGTGAGCCAACTCCCCCGACCACGACCTGCGGTAGACCAAGGGCGAGCTCGACCCAAAGCGATCCCCGTGGCCCGGGCCTAGATCTCCTGCACGGCCGGCCAGCGAGGCGTAGTACTCCGAGATATACGGGTTGAGAGCGTTGGTTATGCGTTCCCGTTCGGCCGCCACGGCCTCCCCGGTCTGGGCCAGCTTGACGTCCCAAACGTCCAGGGAGGCAGCCACATCCAGGGTGAGGCGCCCTCGGGCCTGCTTGAGCAGCACACCTCGTTGGCGCAAGATGCGGTCTAATTCCAGACGCAGCGAGTCGTGGCGGGGACCCAGAGCAGCGAGAACTTCGTCGAGAAACCGCCGTCTGGTCGAGGGCGCGCCCTTGACTAAGTCCAGATCGCCGGGGGAGAAAACCGTCGTACGTAAGAAACCCAACAGATCCCTGGTCCGGCGTAGTGGTTGGCGGTTCACCTGGGCTCGACCGCGGCCACTATCCCGGATCTCGGTCTCGATCAGCATCCGACGATTGTCGCGGACTCCCTCGGCCCTGACCACAGCCCGCTCTGCACCCACCCTGATCAGGCACTCCGACGCCACGGAGCGAAAAGACTCGAGTCGGGACAGGTAGGCTACCGCCTCGATCAGATTGGTCTTACCTTGGCCGTTGTCCCCCGACACCAACGTGAGACCGTCGGGGACGAGCTCCAGGTCGGCCTGAGAATAATTTCGAAAATCGACCATCCACAGGTGGTCGATCTGCATGGCCGGACTAGGCCACTCGCACGGGCATCAACAAGTACCGGAAGTCATCACCCTTGGTGGGACGGATCATGGCCGGCTTGGTGGCGTCGACGGTTTCGAGAATGACTTCCTCGGTGCCGACGGCCTCGATGCCATCAATCAGATAAGCCGGGTTGAACGCGACCTTGACGTCAGGCTCACCTTCGTAGGTGGCATCCAACTCCTCCTCGGCGTGACCAAGATCCGGGGTGATCACATTCAATTCGACACCGTCGGGGCGAAAGGCCATCCGCACCGGGGTGTTCAGGTCCTCTACTAAGAGCTTCATACGCTTGACAGCCTCGACGAGCTCAGCTTTGGGCAGGACCGCGCGGTTGGGATAGCTCGGGGGCATGAGCTGTTGGTAATTGGGGAAGTCACCGGTGATTAGCCGGGTGGTGAGCCGGGTCGGACCGACTTCGAAGGTTGCGTCGATGTTGCCCAGGTACAAGTCGACGGCCTTGTCATCTCCTCCGGCGGAATTCAGCATGCGCTGCAGTTCGGATAGCCCCTTGGCCGGCACGACCACCTTTTGTCCCTCGGATAAGACCCGCAATCCGGGCAGGTCCCGAAGAGCCAGGCGGTACGAGTCAGTGGCCACCAAACGCAGGCCATCGTTCTCTGACGCCATGAGCACACCGGTCAGCATCGGGCGGTTGTCATCGCTTGACGCTGCTTTGACTACCTGGGTGAGGGCTGAGGCAAGACCCGCACCGGTCAGGCTCAATTTGGCATCGCCAGGGGGAGCCAAGCGGGGGAAATCAGGCGCGGGATACGTCCTTACGCTGAAGTTGGATCGCCCTGACCTGATGGCGATGTCATCCTCGTCCCCTTCGATAGAGATGGCCCCGGGAGGCATGGATCTGACGATGTCAGCAGCCAGGCGGGCCTTGACCACGCAAGAGCCGTCACGCGATCCCGCTACCGCCACATTGGTCTGGATGGTCAGATCCAGATCGGTGCCGGCGAGGTGAAGGTTGTCACCTTGGACCTCCAATAAGATCCCCGACAGTGTGGTGGACGTTCCGCTGCGCGCCGATGTCGCCCGGGCCACGGTGGAGATCGCTTCGGCCAGCACATCCCGCTCGCAACGGAACCTCACTGTGTATTTCCCTTCTTCATGATGGAATCTTTCCTGTAATAACAATAAGAGCTGTGGATTGTTGACAACCGGCCACATCTCCTGCTCATGGCCACAAATCTTGTCCTGGAGATATCACCAGGACCCCGCCGATACCCACAAGGTCGGAACATCACCGGGTCGGATGCTGTGGGAAACTGCCACCTTATCCACTCATTTTGGCTCGTCGAGCGTTCTTGTCCACAGCGGGCCTGAATCATTCCCTGTTCTTGATCAGCAGGATGAGGTCGGTTACTTGATCGTAGATCTGACGGTTCTCCTTCATCAGCTTGGAGATCTTGTCGACAGCATGGATGACCGTGGAGTGGTCTCGCCCTCCAAACTCCTTGGCGATGGCCGGGTAGCTGAAATCGGTCAGATCCCTAAAGACGTACATGCTGACCTGTCGGGCGGTCACCAAGGGCCGGCGTCTGCTGGTCCCACACAACTCGTCGATGGTGAAGCCAAATGTTTGCGAGGTGGCCTCGAGAATGATCCTGGGGGTGATGGGATGGGGTTGGCTGCCTGAGACGATGTCAGACAGCACCTTCTCGGCCAGGCCAACATCGAGGATCTCGTGATTCAGGTTGGCAAAAGCACACACCCTCGTCAAAGCTCCCTCCAGTTCCCGGATGTTGTCCTTGATGTGGGTGGCTATGAACTCCAACACGTCATCGGGGACTTGAATCCGCTCCCCCTCGGACTTCTTGCGCATGATGGCGAGCCGGGTCTCCAACTCTGGGGGCTTGACATCGGTCATGAGGCCGGAAAGGAACCGGCTGCGCAGTCTCTCCTCCAGGGTGGCGATGGACTTGGGAGGACGATCCGACGTGATCACTATCTGCTTGGACGCCCCGTGCAAGGAGTTGAAGGTGTGAAAGAACTCCTCTTGGAGTCCCTCCTTGTTCTCCATGAACTGGATGTCGTCGACCAAAAGTACGTCGCACTCCCGGTAGCGACGTTTGAAGGCCATAGGGGTATTGGTGCGGATGGCGTCCACGAATTCGTTGAGGAAGGTCTCGGTGGTGACGTAGCGCACGTGACGAGCGGGGAAGTTTTCCCTCACATAGTTGCCGATGGCGTGAAGCAGGTGGGTCTTTCCAAGACCCGCCCCTCCGTAGATGAACAAGGGGTTGTAGGACTTGGCCGGCGTCTCGGCAACCGATAGGGCGGCGGCATGTGCGAATCGATTGGAAGAGCCGATGATGAAGGCCTCAAAGGTGAACTCATCGTTGAGCAGACTTTCCTGACGACCCGCCTGGCCCTTGGGAGGTGGAGGTGGGTTGGACATGCTGGGAGTCGGCGGTTCCGCGGCATCCCATCGTCCACCGGTGAGGAGCCCCGTCATGGTCGCCTCGTCATCAGGAATCGGGTCGTCGGTCTGGACCTCGAAGCTGATGAGGAGATCTTGTGCCGTGGTGTTGGAAATCACGTCGCTGAGGATTCCCCGGTACCTGCCTTCGAGTCTCTCTTTGACCAGATTGGAGGGAACGGCCAGGCTGAGGTTGTCCCCCACCAGGGCCAGGGGTCGCACTCCTTCGAACCACGTCCTCCACGTTGCCTCTGTAACCTGGGCCCGCAGCGCTGACGAGCATATCGTCCACAGCTCTTCTACCCCTGTCATCAGGTAATTCGCCTCCCTGCTCCAAGGTGGGTCCACAACGTTGTCCACAGATTGTGGAATATCCGGCGCCCTCGGGCCCCCATGGGCGCAAGGTACCACTTCAAATGGATGGGGGCTTCGGGAACACAGACACCACCCATCACCTGGGTTCTCGGCCCGGGTCGGGCCGCATAACCGAGTGCGGATTCAACCACCACAGGTGGCGCCCGCTCACCTTGCGGCGGTATCATTGTGAAACAAGGAGACGTCAATTGAAGCGGACTTACCAGCCCAATAACCGGAAAAGGGCCAAGAACCACGGCTTTCGACACCGTATGTCAACCAGGGCCGGGCGGGCCATCATCAAATCGCGCCGTCTCAAGGGCCGTCACAAGCTCTCCGCCTGAGGGGGCGCGGCCCCGCTCCCATGCCACGCGTGGGCCGGATATCCGATCGATCCAGCTTTATCCTGTTGCGCCGATCTGGCCGACGGGTGCGACGCGGTCCAATCACGGTAACCTTTGTGACAAGTAAGAGCGACGTTGGAGTCCGGGTGGCTTACGGGCTTGGTCGCAAGGTCGGGAGCGCGGTCGAACGCAACCGCTTGCGCCGCCGGCTCCGGGCCGTCATAAGAGAACTGGGTCCGGGGCTGGTACCCGGCGCCTATCTGGTGGCTGCCGGTCCGGCAGCCAAGGACATGTCATTCAAGGACTTGAGAAACCAATTGCGCCAGGCCACAGTTGAGGTGACGAAGGTGGGGACCGCATGAGTTCGCTAACGCGCGCGCTCACCGCCGGCGTACGCGCCTATCAGTTGGCCCGCTCGGGACGGCCCTCCCCATGTCGATACTGGCCTTCGTGCTCCGACTATGCCCTTGATGCCCTAGGCCGCCACGGGGCATTGAAGGGTTCCTGGCTGAGCATCCGCCGGCTCTCCCGGTGCCATCCATTGGGGGGTCACGGTGTCGACCCCGTGCCCTACTAGGAGTTTGCCATGCACATAATTGGTAAGATATTCCATCCATTATTTAACGTCATGGCCGGCCTGCTGGCTTACTTCTACCAGTTGGTCCCGAACTATGCCATGGCCATCACATTATTGACCCTGGCCGTGATGTTGGTGCTGGCTCCTCTGACGGTCAAGTCGACCAGGTCCATGCTGGCCATGCAACGTCTCCAGCCGGAGATGAAGAAGCTACAGGCCAAGTACAAGGGTGACCGTCAGAAGTTGAACGAAGAAATGATGGCCTTCTACAAGGAGCATGCCATCAGTCCCTTGGGCGGTTGCCTGCCCATGATCCTTCAGCTCCCGGTCTTCTTCATCATGTACGACGTCATCCAAGGGTTGACGCACGTGGTCAATGGCCACCCATCGCCCCGCTACATAGGCCATAGTACCCTCCTGTACCATCATTTGGTAGCCGGTGGGGGACAGATGCAGTCGCTGGGAATCGATCTGGCCAAGTCGATCACCTCGGTGCACGGAGGATTGGCCAGGACGCTGCCCTTCATCGGACTCGTCGCCCTCGCCGTGATTCTCCAGTACGTTCAGATGCGCCAGATGAACGGCCGGAACCCTCAAGCCAATGCCAATCCCCAAGCGGCCATGCTGCAAAAGATCATGCCGATCGTTTTTGTCTTCATCTACATATCTATCCCGGCCGGGGTGAACATCTATTTTGTGATTTCCAGTTTGTTCCGTATCGGACAGCAAGAACTCATGTACCGCTTCGACCCCAAGGTCAATGTGGCCGTCCAGCCCGGCGGGGTGCTCGAAGTGGAGTCGGTGGACGGTTCGCCCAGCAAAAAGCGACCGGGTGACGGGTCGACCAAGGCCATTGCCAATGGATCGAACGGGTCCAGTTCATCGGGAGACCGGCCCGGCGCCCGCAAGGGAGGACTCTTTGCCGCCTTGGCCGAGCGAGCGGCGGCCGCTCAGGCCGAACGCGCCGGCCCTGGCGGCGCGAAGTCGCCGGCGCCCGCACGAATCCCTAGCGGAAAATGGGCCCAGACCAAGAACGGGAATGGCTCGAGGCCGTTCAGCACGGCCGGTCCCAACGCGAATGGAAGCAGGCGAGAGGCAGCTAATGGCGCCGGACGTGCCGAGTCGAACGGCAGAGGTGGAGCGAACGGCAGCGACGCCGGAGTTTCTCGCCCACCTCCTTCTCGTAAGTCCAATTCTCGATCTCAAGCCAAACGAGCGCGGAGGGCCAGATAGCGGTGGAGTGGGTAGAAACAACTGGAAGAACACTCGAGGAAGCCAAGGAGGCGGCACTGGACCAGCTTGGGGTGGCCGGCCACGATGCCGAGTTCGAGACCCTGGCCGAGGCCCGCAATGGCTTGTTTGGGCGGGTTCGGTCCGAAGCTCGGGTTAGGGCCCGGGTCAAGCCGACAAAACCTCGAGCCAAGGAGGATCGCAAGACGACGAGGCGTCGTGGGGCGACATCCAAGCCCAGCCGTGAGTCGACCTCGGTGGACGAGCAGTCCTCAAACGGCGAAGGATCCCTTGGACCGTCCCAAGAATTGGTCAAGTCCGCCGATCGCTCGGATGTATCCGTCAAAGCCAAGGCCAGAAAACCTGGTCGCCCCCAAGACAAGGCGAATGGAGACCAACAGGTGGACGAGAATGTTCCAATCACAGAGCAAGGGGAAGTTGGCAGGGAGTTCCTCACGGGACTCATGACCACCTTTGGCTACGAGGCCGTTGTGGAGCTGACCGAGATCGACGAGGAGTCGATCGAGCTGTCTATAACTGGATCGGACCTCGGACTGCTGATCGGATCCAAAGGCGCCACTCTCAGTGCCATCCAGGATGTCACCCGTACCGTCGTGCAGCGGCGCACCCGGGCCAGGAACGGACGTATCTACATCGACGTTGCCGACTATCGCAAGAAGCGCAAAGCCGCTTTGGGTGACTTCACCCGTAACCTGGCCCGCGAAGTGTTGTCTAATGGAACCGAACAGGTTCTCGAGCCCATGGCCGCTGCAGACCGCAAGGTGGTCCACGACACGGTCAATGATATCGAGGGTGTGATGACCCGCTCCGAGGGCGAAGAGCCACGACGCTGGGTCGTCATCAGCCCTACCTGATCCTTTCCACTTTGGGCTCGACCGCACTTATCTCTGACGGCCTACGGACGTGGCTGGAAAATGCCCGTACCTTGGGTTTCTTTGGTCCGGGCTCCTTGGACCCTCAAATTTCCCACGCTGCCGGATTCGAGCGGGGTTGGGGTGGTGACACCCGCAGAAGCGAGGCCCAACTTTGCGCTTCGGCTCAGTCCCTTCGGATCCTGGATCTCGGTGCCGGAGGGGGACTTCCCGGGTTGGTGCTGGCCGAACTTGACCAGGATGCCGAATTCCTTCTACTCGACTCGAGTTTGAGGCGGACGGACTTTCTGAGTCGAGCTGTGACCCACTTGGGGTGGTCGGATCGGGTAACGGTCCTGCGGGGCCGCGCTGAGGATGTCGGGCACGTCAGTGGATACAGACAGGCGTTCGACGTCGTGGTGGCTAGAGGTTTCGGACCCCCAGCAGTGACGGCAGAGTGTGCCTGTGCTGTGCTGAAAATTGGCGGGATCCTGGTTGTCTCGGAACCTCCATCCAATAACCTCGATTCCGGTTCGATCACGACCCCTCCGGTGGTAGCCGGTTCTATGGATCGCTGGCAAGGAGTTAGTTCGGTCGGGCTAGGGCTGGTGGCAGGCCGGCGCATAACTGGAGAGTTCTCCTACCAGGTCCTGCACCAGGAGTCGGTGTGTGACCCCCGCCTTCCTCGCCGTGTTGGGATTCCGCGGAAGCGTCCCTTGTTCTGACCACCGATGTTTCACGTGGAACACGTCAGGTCAGCCGGTCGCTATTCCGTTTTGTTGTAAGGATGGTTCCACGTGAAACGCAACTTTCTTGCTCGGATCCTTGACCTGCCTGTCGCCATGAGGAAGGATGAGGGTTGTGGCCGACCCCAACGACGACATCATGGCCAAGGGGATGGAGATATTCCAACGCTTGCACTCCTCGGCGCAAGGGGCGGACGACACGAACAATCCACAGGTGTCGGGACTGGACGAAGTAACCGAGCCCAAGCCGGTTGCCGAACCCAAGCCGGATGCCGAGCCCAAGCCGGTTGCCGAGACGGAGGTAGAGGTAGAGGCAGACCCAATGCCCGCTTCTGAGACGGACCCACCGCCTGCCGAACATACGAACTCGGCTGACAGCGGTGAGATCCAACCCAACCCCGAGACGCCTATGCCCGCGGCCGACAATGAGGAGCACCAGGTGACGGGCCTTGATACTCAGGCAGCGGCCACGGCCCTGCGCCAGGTCGTGAACAGGGCCACCGCATGGACCGACCGCCCACTTCCTCGTGTTATCGCCATTGCCAACCAGAAGGGCGGGGTAGGGAAGACGACCACGGCAGTGAACTTGGGGGCTTCACTGGCCGAGATCGGGTACCGGGTATTGGTGGCAGATCTGGATCCGCAGGGAAATGCCACCACCGGGCTGGGTATCAACGCCCGGAACCTTGAGACTTCCATCTACGACGTCATTATTCACGATGCCCCCATCGAGGACTCGATTGAACCCACGGCGCTGAAGAATCTGTTCGTCGTGCCCGCCACCATCGACCTCGCCGGTGCCGAAATCGAGTTGGTGCCCGCCTTCTCGCGAGAGCTGAAGCTACGCAAGGCCATCGAGGTAGTGATTGACGACTTCGACTTCGTGCTGATCGACTGCCCCCCATCCCTCGGGCTGATTACCGTCAACGGACTGGCCGCCGCCCACGAAGTGCTGGTTCCCATTCAGTGTGAGTACTACGCCCTGGAGGGCCTGGGACAGCTGATCCGCAACGTGCACCTGGTTCAGGGCCAACTGAATCCCGGCCTGGAGCTGAGTGCGATCGTTCTGACCATGTACGATGCCAGGACAAAACTGGCCGAGCAAGTGGCCAGTGAAGTTCGTAAGCACTTTGGGGCCAAAGTGTGCCGCAATATCATTCCCCGCACGGTGAGATTGTCGGAGGCTCCGTCGTTCGGGCAGCCGATAACGATGTTCGATCCAACCTCTCGTGGGGCAATTGCCTATCGGGAGCTGGCCAAGGAGGTGAGTGGTGGCACGCCGCACAGGACTTGGTAAGGGCTTGAGCGCCCTTCTTCCCACCGAGGTGGTCTCTGATCGGGAGTCGATCCTCAAAGAGATTCCCATCTCCGACTTGCGTCCGAACAGCTTGCAACCGCGGGTGCATTTCGACGAGGAAGCTATGGCTTCACTCGCAGCATCGATTAAGGAGTTGGGTATTCTCCAACCCGTTCTGGTCAGGGAGAGTCAGGGCGCCCCACCTGGGACCTACGAACTCATTGCCGGCGAGCGCCGGTGGCGGGCAGCACGCAGGGTGGGACTGACCACTATTCCGGCTCTGGTTCAAACGGCCACCGATGTGTCCAGTCTGGAGCAGGCGGTAGTGGAGAACCTACACCGCCAAGACCTCAATCCTCTTGAAGAGGCCGCCGCCTATCAGCAGCTGATAGAGGAATTCAAGCTGACCCATGAACAGTTGGCCATTCGAGTCGGAAAGAGCCGGGCCGGTGTCTCCAATACCCTACGGCTGTTCCAGTTACCCCCCAGCATCCAACGGGCCGTTTCCGACGGGCAACTGACTGCCGGCCACGCCCGGGCCCTCCTGGGCACACCGGATCGGGCCTTCCAGGAACGACTGGCGCGCAAGGCCATAGATCAGGACCTCTCGGTAAGGGCGGTGGAGGAAGCAGTAAGAGCACGAGGCGTGGCTTCCCCTGCCGGCGAAGACGTAGGTGACCCTGCGGCTCAGGGCTCTCCCGAGAACTCCACTAGGAAGGCGCTGCGCCCGCCGGGATTCGTCGAACTTGAAGAACTCCTTTCGAACCACCTCGACACCAGGGTCAAGGTGGAGCCGGGAGCCAAGTACGGTCGGGTGACAATCCACTTTGCCAACATAGAGGACCTAGAGCGGATCTACCGACTTATCGCCGAAAGCCCCTCTACAAGCGATTGAGACTGGGAATATCTTCTATTAATCCGGTGATTGAGGTTGATCCACACCCTGTGCATGAGGTTGTGGATAGCCTTGCCGTCTCGAGAGTTGACCGTCTCAAGAGTTGAAGGCCGAGCACCACTCTCGTACTGCATCCACCAGGCAGGCGCACAGCAGGGCCGACCGCTCGACAACTATGGCCGGCGGCCCCAGCTCGCACACCACGGCCGGCATTCTGGTTTCGCGCAGGACGGGCAGGGCCATGCCCCGGATCCCATTGTCAGAGATCCCGAGGGCACGAGGCACCCGGCTCTGGATAGCGCTGGCCATGTGCCTACCTCCCGAGGACTCGCAGGAGTAACCGGAGTAGTACGAGGTGACACAGGCCCGCAGGTCCGGATCCAACCCCAGGCCGAGGAAAAGGTTGGCTCCAGCTCCATTGGCCTGGGCGGCCTGGATGGATCCGTCAGGGTTGTTGATGATCAGGACCCCGGCCCCTTGCTGGCGTAGCGTGCGCTCCAGGGTGGCGGCCATGGAGACCATGTCGCCGATCTGGCCCACGGCCACGGTCGTCCCCGACACCCCGCCACCAGTCCGGCGCAGCTCCTCCCGTTCACGCACGCCGGTCACCAGGTGGGGAACACTGCCGGGAATCTGGAACCGGGCCAGCTCGCCGGCCGTAGCCGTTCCGAAGACGCCATCGGGGACCAACCCGGCGTTGCGCTGGAACTCCGAGAGGGATCGGGCGGTATTGTCGCCAAAGATCCCGTCCACCCGTCCGGTATCGAATCCCAGCGAAGACAGACGGCTTTGCAGGTCGGCCACGTCGTCTCCCCGCAGCATGGGGCTCTTGCGGTACAAGAGACGATCACCCGGGCGGTAGCCCGCTTCTACCAGGGCAGACCACGTCTGGGGGCCGCACAGACCGTCGGGGCGAAGACCCCTCAGGGCTTGGAACCGCCGCACACCCTGGGCGGTGCCGACCCCGTACTGCCCCGGGGTGTCCCCCTCCAGTTCGATGCCAATTGATGCCAATCGACGTTGCAGATCCGACACGGCATCGCCGCAGGAGCCGACGCCCAAAGGACTCGAGGTGCTTACAGGAACGCTGCGAGCTCCTGAAGCAGGGCGGCCTTGCCCTTGGCCCCGATTATGCGGGTGGCTGGCTCGCCGTCCTTGAACAGGATCAGGGTGGGGATGCTCATCACTTCGAAACGGCGGGAGATCTCCAGGTTCTCGTCGATGTTCAGCTTGCCGATCTTGATCTTTCCCGATTGCTCGGTGGCGATCTCATCCAGGATCGGCGCAATCATCTTGCACGGACCGCACCACTCGGCCCAGAAGTCCACGAGGACCGGCACGTCGCTCGACTTGACCTCCTCGTCAAAGCTCATGTCGGTAAGGGTTGCGATGTTGTCGGCCACGGGGGCTCGACCTCCTATGTGTCGATTGGCCAATCCGATGTTAGCTGGCTCGGATCTTTCCAACGTCTTGTGAGTCCCCTCGATTCCCTTCGGTCATAGTCGACAGCCAACGCTCGGCGTCAATGGCCGCCGAACATCCTGACCCGGCCGCGGTGATGGCCTGGCGGTATTCGTGGTCTTGGGCATCACCGCAGGCAAAGACTCCGGCCACCTTGGTCCGGGTTCCCTCGGTGGTGAGTAGGTACCCGGCATCGTCGGTATCCAAGGTTCCCTTGAACAAGCCCGTATTGGGGGAGTGGCCAATGGCCACGAAGAGGCCGGTGACGTCCAGCTTGGATTCCTCGCCGGTTTCCACGTCGGCCAGGGTGACCCCGCTAAGCGCTGTCTCCCCGTGGATCGCGGCCACGGTCGAGTTCCAGGCGAATCTGATCTTGGGGTTGGCAAACGCCCGGTCCTGCATGATGCGGGATGCCCGTAACTCCTTACGGCGATGAACTACGGTGACGCTCTCGGCGAATTTTGTCAGGAAAAGCGCCTCCTCCAGGGCTGAATCTCCCCCCCCGGCCACGGCCAGGTGGTGTCCTCGGAAGAAAAAGCCGTCGCAGGTGGCACAGGTGGAGACGCCGTGGCCCAGCAGACGGGCTTCGCCGTCGATCCCCAACATCAGGGATTGGGCCCCGGTGGCGATGATGACGGAATCGGCCCGCACCGGCTCGGCGCCACCCACATCGGTGTAGAGGGAAAACGGCCGCGATGCCAGGTCGACCCGTTCAACCTTGGCCGTGAGGAACTCCGCCCCGAAGCGGGCAGCTTGGGAGCGGAAATTGCCCATGAGCTCAGGACCCATGATGCCGTCGACGAAGCCGGGATAGTTCTCCACCTCGGTAGTCAGCATGAGCTGGCCACCCGGTTGGTCGCTGGTGGACGAGGGCTGGCCCTCGATCACCAGGGGCTCGAGGTTGGCCCGGGCGGTGTAAATGGCGGCCGTGAGGCCGGCAGGTCCAGACCCGATGATGGCGACCTGGCGAATCTTGGTCATCAACGAACTCTCCTAGGGTTGTGGATCAGGCTTTGTTGCGCCTGGACCACAACAACAGCCCTAGGGCAATGAATATTGCACCGATGAGGAGGTCACTGGCCCACACCCGGTGGGGGAACGCCCACTCGTTGAGCAGGCGCATGAGCGAGATGCCGACCAACACCATGGCCAGGACCAGCATCAGTCCTGCCAGTAGCCCGTAGACCAGGCCGCGGGCTATGGCCGAAAGAGGGCCCACCGTGTGATCGGCCACGGCCGCCACCGTCGATTCAATGCGATCGGCGGCCTTGGACGGCCAGTCTCCCGAGGCAGGGTTGAACGATCCGATGGTGTTCATGTCGCACAGACTACCGGCACTCACGGTGGCTTTGGCGTGCAAGGAACACCGACAGCCAGGCGTCTGAATCGGTAGTGAGACAATCGAGGGTGGTCGAGGATGCCCCTGAGGGCGAGCTGGATGCGCCGATGCCGGTTGGGGGTCTGACGGTGCCCAGGCCCGGGGCCAGACAGGACTTGGCCGGTGCCTACCAGGAGCATCATGAAGCCCTGGTTCGCCAGGCATACCTGTTGGTAGGTTCGGCCGAGGAGGCTGCGGATCTGGTCCAAGACGTGTTCGTGCGTTGCCATCGCCACTGGAACAATGTGGCCGATCCCGCTCCCTACTTGAGGCGGGCCGTGGTCAACGCCTGTAAATCGCACCACCGCAAGAATTTTGTCCGAAGAGCCAAGTCACGGTGGGAGCCGACGTCCGGCCCGACCCGACCGGACGCCCCGGGGGATGAGATGTCCGACGTGTTGCTGTCGCTGCCTTACCGTCAGCGAGCCGCCATCGTGTTGCACTTCTACTCCGATCTGTCCGAGAACGACATCGCCTCGGTGCTGAGGTGCCGGCCGGGGACGGTCGGCTCACTTATACACCGAGGTCTGGAGGAATTGAGGAAGGTGTTGGAACCATGAGTCTCCAAGACGATGTTCGATTCGGATTGCGACGTAGGGCGGAGTCGATCGGCGTCGCCGATTCCTGGGACCAGGTGGCGAACCGGGCCCGGCGGGGGGACGGGCCTGGACGGCGGATCCTGACCTTGGCCGCGGTGGCCACGCTGGTGGTGGGAGCGGCGGGGGGATTCCTGGCCGGGCGGAGTTCTGGTCAACCCGCGGTGTCAGGCTCGCTGGCGGCCCGATCGTCCAGTCCGGGTTCGGCTTCGGCCCCCGGTCACGGAGGGTCGGGGGCCGTTCAATCTCGCTCCGGTCGTCCTGCCCTGCCTGGAGGTAACTTTGCCCCCGTCCCGCCCGCACCGGGTCTGAGCGCCACGGCCACACCCTGGAAGCATGCCTTTTCTCGGGTAACCGGCCACGGCATCACCATCCGGGTCTATTACTCGACCAGCCCGGGGCCGGTTATGGTTCCCTATGCCGGTTCGGGCACAGCTTCTGGTTCGGGCACTGGCTCGGCCTCACCGCCGAGCTCTGCTTCGGGTTCGCCTCCAGCTCCGTCTGGTGTCCCGGGATCAAGCCCCGGTTCGGCGCCTGCCTCGGTGGCCTGCCCGGCAGGCTCGAGCCCGTCCACCTGCCCTGGGCCCGGTCCCCCGACCAAGCCCTGTTTGACCGGCTGTGTGACGCCGCCGCCTCCGCCGGCCTGTCCTGTCACCACCACCACCATGGCGGAGATGTCCAACACGGCCGCCGTAGGTCTGGGATTCTCCACCGCCGTGCCGGCCCCGACCGGGAAGGTATCGGTGTCCGGTCACGGCGTATTCGGCCGGGCCGAGGGGTCGGCCGTGTCGTGGGTAAGTGTCAGCGCCGGAACGGGGATCTCTCGGGTCAGGGTCACCTTCAACGGGATGGGTTCTGATGAGATGATCCCGGTCCAACACCTGGCGGTGCTGGCCGTACCGGGCAGCCCGGCCGCCCCCACGGCGAACTCGTCTGGGTCTGGGTCTCCCCAGGGTCAGGTTCAGGGTTTGGATGCTACCGGTAAGGTGGTGTCCAGCGTGGTGTTCAGTCTCGACTCGTATTCGGCCGCCTCGTCTTGCGTGACCGGGGTGCGGCAGGCGTCCCCGAAGGGATAATCGGGCATAAAGCGAGGACCGGAGACAAACCGTACCCCCGATCAACCCTGTCCAACCGGGTTCCCCGAAAGTGGGTGAGCGCCGGCTTGCTTACTTACTCGATCAGGCTGACGCCCATCGTGCGGGGGCCGGCGTGGGTGCCTATGACGGCTCCCATGGCCGAGACGATGACCTCATCGTCAGGGAAGCTCTCCCTGATCATGGACAAGAACTCGCCAATGTCGGGAGCGTCCCCGTGGATGACGGCCAGGCTGTGCTTGGCGGGGTAGCGGCGGACGGCCTCGATCAAGTAGCTCAAGCTGCGCGACCGAGTGCGCTGCTTGGACTCCGCCTCGACCGAGCCGTTGGCGATCTCGATGATGGGTTTGATGGATAGGAGGGATCCGACCAGGGCCTGGGCCCCACCGATTCGCCCCCCCTTCTTGATGTGCTCCAGCGAGTCAAGGGCGCCGAACACGTGGACCCGGGGGACGAGTTCCTCGACGGCGGCCACGATCTGGTCCAGTGCGGCTCCGGATTCGGCGGATTTGGCCGCTGCGAGGACTAGGGTGCCCTGACCCATGGTGATCGAGCGGGAGTCGACCACTTGGACCGGGATCCGGTCTGACACCGCGGCGGCTGCAGCGCAGGCCGACTGGTAGGTACCCGAAAGCGACGATGACAAGTTGATGCAGATCACCCCCTCCCGACCGGCATCTGACGCGGCCAGGAAGCGCTCCTGAAAAGCGCCCGGAGAGGGCGCCGCCGTTTCGGGATGGGCCGGGCTGGAAGCGCATTTGGCCCAGAATTGGGTCGGGGTTAGGTCGGCCCGGTCCACGAACTCCTCATCCCCAAAGCGGATGGTGAGAGGAACCACGTCTATGCCATGTTGGTCAATGAGGGCATCGGGCAGATCGCAGGCGCTGTCGGTCAATACCTGAATTCCGGGCATGGCCCCCCTCTGTTCACGATGCGAGCAATTGGTCCTAGTACCGGCTCCAAGCCGAAGTTACCCCGGCCTGGCTGCGGCGGTCGGCGGCGTAGCCGGCCACGACCACCAGAACGCTAACACCGACGAAGGCGCTGATTGCGAGCTTGGCTACCAGCGCCGCGCCGTGATTCATACCGAGGGCCCCTCCCACGGCGGCCACGGCGGCCACCGCTCCGCCCATGCAAGCCGAGGCGAACAGGACTCGGCCCAGGACCGTCATGGTGCCGGTCCCCGCGATCCCCACTCGTCGCCAGGACAGGGAGGCGCCCGCCACCAAGGCGCCCGCCGTGTAGGACAGCGAAAGGGCCAGCGCCAGCCCGGGAGTTCCCATGACTCCGAACAGTACAAAGGCCAGCACCACGTTGAGCCCGTTTTCAAGAAGGTAGAGCCAAAATGCGGCACGAGTGTTCTGCATGGCCTGGTAGGCCCGCACGAACAGCAGGTAGGCACAGAATCCAGGCAGGCCCAAGGCAAAAAAGGCCAGGGTTACGGCCGTGGTGTGCACCCCACTGGACCGGTTGGTGCCGAAGTGCAGGATCAGGGTGACTATTGACCCGGCCAGCACCAGGTAGCCGGTGGCCGCCGGGATGATCAAGGCGTTGGTCCGGCGCAGCCCCCGGGCCAGCTCGATCCGGAACCCGGGCCTGTCCCCCAAGGCCCAGGCCCGGGCCAGCCCTGGCTGGATGGCGCTCATGATCGATACGGCGATGATGCCAAAGGGGAGTTGGAAGAAGGTGTACGCGTAGTTGTAAGCGGTGACGCCCCCGGCGTGGCGGTCAGCCAGGGCCAGCACAATGAACAGGGCGACCTGGTTGGTAACAACGAACCCCAAGGTCCATCCCGACAGGCGAACGATGGTGCGCACGGCTTCGTTGGACGGATCCCATCTCCAGCTGATCCCGGCGCCGGCCCTGATCAGGCTGGGCACCAGGATCAACCCCTGTAGGACCACCCCGGCCGTGGTGCCCAGGCCCAGCAGCAGGCTCAGGTGTGTGGAGGTGTTCAGGCTGGTCAGTCCGGGGCGGTGATGGGTGAGATGGATGAACTCCACCAGCACCCCGATGACCACCAGATTGTTGATCACCGGCGCAAACATGGGCACCACGAACCGGCGATGGGCATTGAGCACGGCCGTGATAAGGCTGATGAAGCCATAGAAGGCCAACTGGGGGGCAAAGAGCCGCAACAACGTGGTGGCAGCGTGTCGCTCCGCCGGAGCCGCCGCCGAGTGGTTGCCCAGGGTATAGAGGCCGACGATGGGGCCGGCGGCCAGGGCGAAAACGACAGTAGCGACGATCAGGACTGCCCCGGCCACACCAATGACGGCGGAGATGTCCTCGCCGGCCTGGACCGGATCCCTGGTGGCGAGCCGATCGACGAAGACCGGAATGAGGGTCGCCGCCAGGATCCCGCCCAGAATCAGGTCGTAGATGATGTTGGGCGTGTTGTTGGCCAGGTTGTAGGAATCCGACAGCGGCCCATAGCCGAGGGCGTAGGCCAACACGGCGAGCTTGGCGAACCCACTCAGGCGCGAGGCCAGCGTGCCCAGCGCCATTCCCAGGCTGGCCCGGGTGGTGGCCGAGGATTCGTTGACCGGCATCGACTATGAGCCTGGCGGTACCAGGCGGGGATTCCGCCGCCTCCGCCGGGCTTTGAGCGTGGTACGACTCCACCACCCGATGAGGAAGGCGATGGCCACCACGGTGATGACCACGGCCACAACCGAAAAGACGGTAGAACTCACGGTGAGTCTGGTGCTGGCCAGGACCAGGGCGCCCTCCGGGGCGATCAGTTGGACCTGTAGGGGAAATACCCCGGTGCCCCGGGCTCGAACGTCGAAGATGGCCGTCACCGAGTTCCCGTTCAGGACGACTGACTGGCTTGCCCCCTGGGGGAAACCCAGCTTGTCGCTGGCCACCCGCACCACCGCCTTGATGGGCACCCCCAGGGTGGACTGGATGGTGATCGGTATGTGGCCCGTGCGCGACGTGAGGGTCAGGCTACGGGGCTGGGGGAGGGAGATCTTGGCCAACTCCCCGTCGATGAGTTGGCCCACGCCGTCGAGATAACGACTCTGGTCCGATGGCCTCAGGTCGCTCGACTCGCCGGCCAGGAGGACGTCGTTGATGGTCGTCAGCATGGGGGCTTGGGGGGCCAAGGCGCTTGCCAGGGAGCTCAGTTGGTCCCGGGCGCCCCTGATAGCGCCGGCTGGCGGCATCGGGATGGCCTGATTGGCCACCAAGCTACGGACCAACCCGGCGGCACCTGAGCGGGCGCCGGCGCCAGAGGGGCTGGCGTTGGGGCCTCCCGCGACCGACGGGGCCCTTGGCACGGTGGCGAACAGGGTGCTCAACGTCACCGGGGCCGCTATGGGGCTCTGGGCCAGCCCCCCCAGGACGACATTGAGGAATTGGGGCTGGGGCAGCCAATCGGAGGGGGTCTGGACCACCACGCCCCGGGCCATGACGGCGTCGGGCGAGTCGAAGTAGATCTCGGCCAGGTCTGCCAACAGTTGGTGGGCGGCCAGCACCGGATCCGATCCGGAGGCGAAGTGCGCGGCTAACCCCGGGTCGGCGGCGAACGCCTCCAGCCCGAGCTGGTGATTGATAGCAAAAGGTTTGGTGAGGGTGAGAGGTTGGTCCAGAACGGTCAGGTCTGCTTCGGGCAGAACCAACTGCTTGACCCCTTGGCTGGCCAGGAAGGCCAAGCCCGAGCTGTTCATGGTCGCTGCTGTCACCCAGGTGGCGGCGCTTCTTTTGACGTGGAGGGTATTGGTCAGGATGGACGATCCCCGGGAGATTTGGGCCTTGGCCTCTGCGCTCAGCCCGCTGGAGACGAGCCCCGAGGTGTTGATGGGGACATAGGGCCGGCTCACTATCTGGCTGGTGGTGGTGTTGTCGGCCAGGGCGACCAGCTCCCCCAGTGTGTTGTGATCGACGGCTCTGGCACTGGTGGCCAGGGCTTGAAGGGTCTGAGGCTCGGGACTCAACACGACCGGGACGGTGGGGTGGGTGCCCAGAGCGTTGGCCAACCCGGCCAAGGCTCCGGAAATGCCCGGCGCCAGGGACTGGTGCCCATCCGGACCGAGGCCAGGGGTGCCCTTGACCGGTATCACCCACGACACGTTGAGCTTGCGACTGTTGACATCCGGTGTCGTGTAGATCAGGTGGGTGGTGAACCGGTCGAGCTCGGCCCCCGAGCCGACGGATCTGAGTTCGACGCGCACCGGGTAGACCCCTCCGCAGGCCAAACAGGAAGCTAGGTCCAGGCTCACCTGGCCGGGGGGCGGGGTCGTCGGTGCCGGGGATGTGGAAGCCGCCCCGGGACCTACCACCCCAATCGTAAAGACGGCGTCCCCGCTGGGGTCGGTGGGCAGGCGGTCGAGACGCACAGGGTCCCACGAGGTCAGAAGTCCCGTCGGCAGGCGATCTTTTAGGGTTTGGGCGAACGACGACCGATTGGACAACCGGTGGTAGACGCCCACGTAGATCTCCAGGTTCGATGCCGGCTCGGGGGAGGACACGGCCAGATGTAGCTGGAAGGCCCCCCCGGCCGGAACCCACGCTGTTTGCTGGATGAGGCTGACGTGATTGGTCGGGGTATGGCCCAACCTGGAGGCGGCATCGACCCGGGACGTGCCGGCCATGACCAACAGGCCAGTGCCGAGGAGGGTGGCACCCAGGCAAAACATGAACTTGGCTCGCGCCGACCACAGGCGGACCAGGGTCATGGGGCCGGGAACGTCATGACCGCAACGACATTGACAGTACGGCCAGACCGGTGGGCTCGGTGCGGAATCCGAGACCGTGGTAGAGCCGGACGGCGCCGGCGTTGTCGTCCTGGGTGTTCACCATCACTTTGGATCCCCGCCACCGCTTGACCCAGCGCAGCGAATCAAGGACCAGTGCCCGGCCGATGCCTCGGCCCTGTTCTTCCGGTTCGACGGCCAGGCGCTGGAGATAGCCGTGCCTTCCCCCTCGCCCGGTCAGGGCGTAGCCCAGTATGCGAGAACGGTCCTCGGTGCCGGTGGCTACCCGCAGTCGACGGTATGGCGTGGCGTTCAAAGCCTCCTTCAGGCCGGCCTGGTCAAACCGCCAAAATGCGCTGAAGGCGTGGTGGTCAACCGCCAGCACCTGGTCCAGTTCCAGTCGACGCCATGCCCGCAGCGCGAAGGTGGAATCGGTGGGCCCACCGAGGTCCTCGAGTGGGTGCGATAGCACCTGGAGCCGCTTGTCCACGGTGAAGCCCATGGTGAGGAAGGGGATTTGCTCGAGAGGGGCCAAGGCTCCGGTGATCACCTCGGCGAACCCATCGCATCTCAAGCGTTCCAGAGTATGACAGACGAAGGCTTGGCTCAGGGATGAGCCGCCGATGACCGGGCTGAAATATGCCACGCTCGGGTCCCCCCGCCACGGTCCGCGTCGCGCCTTCTCCCCACGCCAGTAAATCGTTGCGATCGTGGGTGTGCTCACTTCGGCGTGACAGCCTATCGGGCCGCGTCCTTCGCCGGTCTCCAGACAGGACCGCCGGCCGGGCGTACTAGCCTGACCAGGTGGCTGTCCTGTTCGGTACCCACCCGTGCTACCTGGAGCACGACAGCGGCTCTGGCCACGTAGAGGGGCCGGACCGCCTCAGAGCAGTGGCCCAGGGCATGGTCAAGGCCGGCATCCCCGACGCCCTGGTCCGGTTTGCTCCTCGAGCGGCCACCCCCGCCGAATTGGAATTAGTTCACTCCCCATCGCATTTGGAGGCTCTGGAGAGGTTCTGCGCCACAGGAGGAGGGGCGATCGACCGGGATACCCGGGCCGGACGCGAGTCCTACAAGGCCGCCGTCCTGGCTGCCGGGGCGGGGCCCGACGCCGTGGCCCGCCTGGAGCGGGGCGAGGCCGACGCCGCTTTTCTGGCCGTGCGCCCGCCCGGTCACCACGCGGGCGTCAGTGAGTCCATGGGGTTCTGCCTAATCAACAACGTGGCCGTGGCTGCCGCCCATCTAGCGGCCAAGGGTGAGCGAGTAGTCATTATCGACTTTGACGCCCATCATGGCAACGGTACTCAGGAGATCTTCTATGCCGACGGCAGGGTTCTGTACGTGTCCATGCACCAGTTCCCCTTCTACCCTGGCACCGGAACGCTAATGGAGATGGGACGGGGAGCAGGAGCAAGACGTAACTTGAACCTGCCTTTCCCGTCTGGGACTACTGGGGACACCTACCGGGCTGCGCTGGATGAGGTGGTGGCACCGTTGGTCGAGGAGTTCGGCCCGACCTGGTTGATCATTTCGGCAGGTTTCGATGCTCATCGAGCGGACCCTTTGACTGACATGGGACTGACTTCGGGCGACTTTGCCGATATGACCAGGACCGTTGTGGAGTGGGTCACTGCCGGTCACAGGCTGGCCTTTCTAGAAGGTGGCTATGACCCGGTGGCACTGGCGAATTCGTCGGGGGCTTGTGTGGCCGCTCTGGCCGGGGTGCAGTGGCGCCCGGAGCCGGCATCGTCGGGTGGCCCCGGCCGACCGGTAGTGACCGCCGCCGCCAACTTGTGGCATAACAGTTGAATAACGAGCGGTCGAAGAGAGATCCCGCCCAGAAGACTCCCCCGGAGAGTGCCCCAGCCTCTACCGGGGTACCCTCGTCGGTCGTGGTACCTGAGCGCCTCGCTTCCCTGCTCGCCGAGACGGCGGAATTGTCCGAGCGATTTCAAAAGGCGGCCAAGACCCTTTACCTGGTTGGCGGCAGCGTCCGGGATGCCATAGCCGGGGCCGGATCCACCGTGGAGGCGGATGCGACCTCGCGCGGCGCGGCGGGGGAGCCGGTGCCCGGCCCCGGGGCCAAAGAGACCGACCTGGACTTCACCACCAATGCTCGACCGGATGACATCGAGGCCATCGTCTCCGGTTGGGCCGACTCGGTGTGGTTGCAGGGAAAGCGCTTCGGGACCATCGGTTGTGAGCGGGGTGGAAGGCGCATGGAGATCACCACCCACCGGGCCGAGACCTACGACCCCGATTCGCGCAAGCCCGAGGTCACGTTCTCAAACGAGGTGGAAGCCGATCTGTCGCGACGGGACTTCACCGTCAACGCCATGGCCTTGCGCCTGCCTGACCTGGAGCTGATCGACCCCTTCGGAGGGCTGGATGATCTGGCTGCCGGGCGCCTGCGAACCCCGCTGGAGCCGGAGGTCTCATTTGGGGATGATCCGCTGCGCATGATGCGGGCCGCCCGGTTCATCGCTGGTCGCAATCTCCAACCCGATCAGGGCCTTATCGACGCTGTGGGCCGGATGGCGTCCCGTCTGGCCGTTTGCTCGCCGGAGAGGATTCGAGACGAGTTGGACAAGTTGGTCACCCTGCCCAAGCCGGGCCCCGGGCTGTGGTTCTTGGTGTCGGTTGGACTGGCCGCGGAGTTCCTGCCCGAGCTGCCTGCCCTGGCTCTGGAACAGGATCCGATCCATCGTCACAAGGACGTTTTGGCCCACACCATCGCAGTGGTGGAAAAGGCCACCCCGGACCGGTGGTTGCGCTTGGCCGCCCTGTTTCACGATGTGGGCAAACCGCGGACCCGGGCTATCGGCGCCGATGGGGTCAGCTTCCATCACCACGAAGTGGTGGGAGCGAGGATGACCTCGGCCCGGATGAAGGCGCTGCACTATTCCAACGAGGACATCGAGGCGGTATCCCGACTGGTGGAGCTGCACCTGCGTTTCCATACCTACCAGATGGGATGGACCGATCGGGCGGTGCGCCGCTACGTGCGGGACGCCGATGACCTCTTGGATCGTCTCAACGAGCTCACCCGATGCGACTGCACGACCCGCAACGCGGCTCGGGCCAAGGCTTTGGGCCGGCGCATGGACGAGTTGGAGGCCCGGATCGCCGAATTGCGAACCCGGGAGGAGCTGGATTCGTTGCGCCCTGACCTCGACGGGTTGGAGGTTATGGCGATTCTTGGTCTAATGCCGGGACCAGATGTGGGAAGGGCTTTGAGCTTCTTGATGGAGCTGCGACTGGATGAAGGCCCATTGGGCGCCGAAGAGGCTAGGCGGAGGCTCCTGGCCTGGTGGGTTGACGCTGGTGCCGCCGTCAGGGCCACCGCCGGCGCCGAGAGCGCCGAGCGCTTGGAGGAGGCTTAGTTACCTTCCTTGCGGGCCCGCATGATCAGCGTCCGGGGCACCCAACGGAATGCCTCTCTCCACTCGGGCGACAGGTCGGCGCCTGGTCCGGGCTCGGGTTCGGCCACCAGGTCGACCCGGTAGCTGGCCCGGAGCAGTTGCATGTATAGGTCGGAGAAGCTGTGGTGGTACTGGGTGAAGGGGACTCCGTCGGCCACATAGTCCATGGGTGACCGATCGAAGTAGCTCCGGCGGACCGCCGGGGCGTGATCAGCCGGCGAATCCTCGATTATGTCGTAGGCGGGATGGGACAGGCTAAAGACCAGCGCTCCACCGACTCGGAGTACGCGGTGTACCTGGCGAAAGACGCGACCCAGATCCTCGACATAGCCCAGGGCGTAAGAGGAGAAGGCCACGTCGATTGTGTCGGCTCGGAGGAAGGCCAGATCGGCCAGGTCCCCGTGACGCAGTTCAACTCGAACGGCCTCTTGCTCGACCAGCTGGCGTGCGAAAGCCAACTGGTTGGCCGAGAAGTCCACCCCGATGGCCGTCGCCCCCTGCTTGGCGAAGGCGATGGAGCACTGGGCCCCGCCACAGCCCAGTTCCAGGACTCGCTTGCCCTTCAGGTCACCGAGCAGGCGTAGATCGCTCTCGTTGCCGATGCCAGGCCCGTAGTGGGCGACTTCGGTGGAGTATCCCGACGTTGCCTGATGGGCAGCCGAGAACTGGTCCCAGGATCTCGAGTTGTCAGCAGTCACCGAGGAAATCTTCCACCATCTGATGGGCCTGATCGTCGTGGTACTGGACTGGAGGTGACTTCATGAAGTAGCCCGACGGGCCGAGTAGCGGCCCCCCGATCCCACGGTCCAGGGCGACCTTGGCACACCTCACGGCGTCGATGATTACCCCTGCCGAGTTGGGAGAGTCCCAGACCTCGAGCTTGAGCTCGATGTTGAGGGGGACATCGCCGAAGTTGCGCCCTTCCAGACGGATGTAGGCCCACTTGCGATCCTCCAGCCAGGCCACGTGATCGGATGGACCGATGTGGACGTCGTTGGCGGCGATACCGTGTTCGATCTGGCTGGTCACAGACTGGGTCTTGGAGATCTTCTTGGACTCGAGACGCTCCCGTTCCAACATGTTCTTGAAGTCCATGTTGCCCCCCACGTTGAGTTGGTAGGTGCGATCGAGAACCATGCCTCGATCCTCGAACAGACGGGCCAGGATGCGATGGACGATCGTGGCTCCAACCTGGCTCTTGATGTCGTCGCCGACGATGGGGACACCGGCGGCTCGGAACCTCTCGGCCCACTCGGGGTCCGAGGCGATAAACACGGGGATGGCGTTGACAAAGGCCACGTGAGAATCCAGGGCGGCCTGAGCGTAGAACTTCTGGGCTGTCTCCGAACCCACCGGGAGGTAGCTGACCAGGACGTCAGCCCCCACCGACTTGAGCACGGCAGCCACGTCGACGGCTTCGGTCGGGGATTCCTCGATGGTGGCCCGGTAGTACTGGCCCAACCCGTCCAGAGTGGGTCCCCGCTGCACCGACACTCCCAGGTCACCGACCGAGGCGAAGCGAACTGTGTTGTTCTGTCCGGTGAAGATGGCCTTGCCCAGATCGACGCCGACCTTGGCCGCGTCGACGTCGAAGGCAGCCACGAATTCGAGGTCTGAAACGTGGTAGCCACCGGCCTCGATGTGCATCAGACCGGGCACCACGTCGCCGGCCTCGGCGTTACGGTAGTACTCGATTCCCTGGACCAGTGAGCTGGCGCAGTTGCCTACACCGGCGATTGCCACTCGAATCTTGCTCATTGATTGCTTCCCTTCGTCGATTTCCTCGGCCGGGCCGAGCTGGGTTGATCCGGTGATTCCAACGATGTTGCGCTTGATGTTCCATCTCGGCCAAGGCCGGTGCGGGGGGACCCGACCCCAACCGGCTGGGCGCTGTCCGTGCCCATGTCCCGAGTTCTGCGCTCGCTGTCCAAGAGACCGTCGATCCAATCGATGTCGGACATGGTGGTCTCGGCCGAGTGTTCAGCCAATGTTCGGGAATAGGCATCCAACCTCTGGCGGCCACGCTCCACCGCGGAGCGAGATCCGGCCAGGCGCTGGGTCAGGTGAGCTCGCCGGCCTTCCAGGAGCCCGATCCTGCCGTCATGGTCCAGGTGGGAAGCAAACGCCAGCCGCAGCCGGAAGTTGCGGTCATCGTCGCCACCCGCCTGACCTTCGGCCGCCAGGAGCTCGACGAAGAGCTGCTCGCCCTCGTCGGTGATGCCATAGACCTTCTTGCCCCGCGCAGAACGGGTGAGTTTCCGGGTAGAGCGATACGCAGCCCTTTCCCCTCCCAGGGATCCGGTCATGGGAATCGATGGTCCCGAGTCGTTGGCCCGCACCGCCTTGACCGCCCCTGCCGCTTCCAGCCGGGCCAATGCCGGATAGAGGGAACCGAAGGAGACGCCGGACACCACGCCCAGGGAGTCACTGAGACGCCGCTTGAGCTCGTAGCCGTGCAGTTCCTGTTCCTTGAGTAGGCCGAGGATGGCCATTTCCAGCATTGCTAACTTAACCTGTCCTTTCGATGTATCGGCTCGATATATCGAAATCGAAGAATAGCACCCCGGCCGCCACGTTGGGGCGCGCCGGTCACAGGTCCTGCCCGGGCGGGTAGCCTCTGGCTGTGAGCTTTCGCCCGGCATCCTTGGGTGGACCGACGGCGAACCTGCCCGGCCAGATCGACTACCGCCTGGCCCGGAACGCCATAATCAGTGAGTTCCGCAAGGGACGCCTCTCGCGCAACGACGTCTGCGACGCCCACCCAGAACTGATTCGGGCGGCCCGCAACATTGGAGAGGCCACCGAGATTGACTGTCCAATCTGTGGAGAGGTTCAGCTCGTCCTGGTCCGATTCGTATTCGGTCCGAGGATGCCGGCCCATGGACATTGCCTTGGCTCGGCGACCGAGCTATCCAAGCTGGCTCGCCGATCAGCCACGCTGGCCTGTTACGTGATCGAGGTGTGTCCCCATTGCTGCTGGAATCACATGACTCGGGCCTTTTCCATCGGCGGCGGGGGCCGAGCGGTCTGAATGGCGGTCAAGGTGAAGTCGGCCGGCCTGCTGAACGCCGGCGCCGGTGGGACGCGGGCCAGGGCCGGGAAAGTGAGGAGGCCGAGCCTTCTTTGGCGTCACCGCCGGATCATCTTCGTGCTCGGCCTCGGTTCCCTGGCTGCCCTGGCGGGCCTGGTGTTCGTCCTGGCCCGGGTCCCGCTCCCGCCCCTGACTGCTCCGGTGCAAACGACGTTCCTGACCGATGCCAACGGGGCTCCTCTGGCCGCGTTCAACACTGGCCAGAACAGGGTAACGGTCCCGTTGTCCAAGGTCCCCCGTGTCCTGATCAATGCCGTGGTGGCCACCGAGGACCGCAATTTCTTCCACGAGGGAGCCGTGAGCCCGATCGGAATCGTGCGCGCCGTATGGGCCGACGTTCGGGGACGTCCGTTGCAAGGGGCCTCTACCATCACCCAGCAGCTGGTCAAGCAAACTTACGTGGGATCGGAACGATCCCTGTGGCGAAAGCTGAAGGAGGCCGCCTTGGCCGTGAAGCTGAACCGCAAGCTGTCCAAGGACCAGATCCTGGACAGATACCTCAATACCATCTATTTCGGGCGGGGTGCTTACGGCGTACAGGCTGCGTCACAGGCCTACTTCGGCGTGGATGTCAGCCAGGTGAACCTGGTGGAGGCGGCGTACCTCGCCGGCCTCATACGGTCTCCTGAGACGGCCGACGCATACCGGGACCCGGCCACGGCCAAGCTACGCAGAGATCTGACGCTTCGTTCGATGGAGCGAAGTGGTTACATCAACGACGCCCAGCGCCAAGCCGGCGAAGCCACCCCTCTGACCGGAAAGGGCGGATACGTGATAGCCGATTCCGAGCACGGCCCGACCGTCCTGACACAGGGGGGCACAGCGTATTTTGTCCAATACGTGCGCCAGCTTCTGATCGCTCGGTATGGTCGAGCCGAAGTGGATGGAGGTGGGCTGAGGGTCAAGACCAGCCTGGACCTGCACACCCAGCAGTTGGCATACGACTCGGTGTACGGCTTTCTGAAACCGGGTGAGCCATCCGGTGCATTGGTGTCCATCGACCAAAATGGGGAGATCAAGGCCATGGTGGGTGGACGGGACTTCGCCCACTCCCAGGTCAACCTGGCCACGGGTCGCCAGGGGGGCGGGTCGGGACGCCAGGCCGGATCCACCTTCAAACCGTTCCTTCTGGCCGAGACCATCAAGGAGGGATACAACGTGGAATCCTCTTTTGCCGCCCCGGCTCACATCGACCTCCCCGAGCCGGGCGGGAAGACCTATCGGGTCTCGAACTACTCCAACGAATCCTTCCCCGGCAAGATCAACCTGATCGAGGCGACCAAGAATTCGGTGAACACGGTGTACGCCCAGCTTCAGGCCATCATCGGGCCCCAGAAGCTGGTGGATGAGGCTCACGCCCTGGGCGTGACATCCAAGCTGGCGGCCGATCCTTCCCTGGTGCTCGGCACCGCCGACGTATCCGTGCTGGAGATGGCCGGGGCCTATTCGACCTTTGCCAACGACGGCATACGTGTGACCCCTCGGGCCATCTTGGAGGTGCGCACCGCCGATGGTCGGGTTCTCCAGCCGGACCGAGCCCAGCGTATTCGGGTGCTGGCCCCGTCCGTGGCCGACACGGTGAACCTGATTCTTCAACAGGTGGTCAAGTCCGGCACCGGCACGGCCGCGGCCATCGGAAGACCGGTGGCCGGCAAGACGGGGACCACCGAGCACAGTGTCGACGCCTGGTTCATCGGCTACACGCCCCAGCTCACCACCGCGGTGTGGATGGGCTATCCCTCGGGGGACTCCAAGCCCATGACCTCGGTCCGGGGCATCAACGTCACCGGGGGTACCTTCCCGGCCCAGATGTTCCAGCACTTCATGAGTCGAGCCACCAGGCCAATGCCCGTCGAGCCCTTCCACAGCGTGTCGAGCTTCTCGGGGCGGGTTCTGCAGGGAAGTCTGGTTCCCTTCTCGACCACAACCAGCGCGCCCGCCTCCTCCGGGGGGGCGACGACCACTACCAGTCCAAACGCGGCCGGCCCTTCGATCTCCACACTCCCCCCCGGCGGAGCCACAACGACAACGGCCAACGCCACCCCGGGATCCACCGTGCCCGGGCCGGCAGCGCCCCCGACGACGACCACGGCTCCTTCACCGACCACGACGTTGCCTCCGACCCCAACCACCCGGCCACCACCTACCACGACCTCGCTCCCGCCGCGGTGAGGCGCGGGGGCAACCGAACCGTGATGGCGGGATTGGATTATGTCGGCCCGCTCATGAAACTGTCCCGATTGACCGATAATCATTCCCTATGGGTGGTTGTCCCCGACGGGAGCGCACGTGCACGTGAGCAGGAGGGTGGGACTTGCGCGCTCGGATAGGCGCCATCCCGACGGAAGCTCCGATGCTGACCGTGACGCAATCGGGGCCTTGGGCGCTCATGTGGAGCTGGGAGTGAACCTTCCGATCGACGACCTGGCCACCATGCAGTCCAATCTGGCCCGGGCCTTGTCGATCATCGAATCCACCGACGAGATCATCATTGTCACCGATCTGGATCGCAGGGTGCGCGAGTGGAATCGGGGGGCGGAAAAGGCCCTGGGCTACAGCCGCCATGACATCTTGGGTTCCCCGAGCAAGACCTACGTGGCCGAGGGCGACTGGGCCCTGTTACGCCGGTTACGGGAGAAGGTCCTGGCGGGCGAGACCGTGCCCAACGTTCCCGCTACCCTGGTTCGCTCCGACGGGAGCGAGATCCGGGTAGTGATGACCGGCATCCCGGTACGGGATCACCTGGGGTCGGTGGTGGCCGTCGCAACGCTGTCGCGTGACGTCACCGGTGAATATTTGGTCAGGCAGGAGATGGAACGGAGCAATGCCCGGTTTCAGGCCCTGCACCGTCATTCGTCGGACCTGGCCCTCATCTTCGATGCCCGAGGAACGGTCACTTATGTCAGCCCCGCCATAACTGCCCTGTTCGACCGGACCCCCGAGGAAGTCATGAACCTGGGCGGGCTCGGGTTCACCCACACCGAGGACGCCGGCATAATGAGGCAGGCTTTCATCCAGGCACTTGGCCATCCCGGCGACCACGTGGAGGTCCAGGGTCGATCGGCTGATCGTGCCGGTCGAATGCACTGGCTGGATGTGGTCTTCACGAACCTGTTGGACGAGCCCGCCGTAGAGGGGGTGGTGGCCAATGTGCGCGACATCACTCAACGCAAGGAGGCCGAGATCGCCCTGGCCTCCTCCGAAGCGCGCCTGCGGGCCACCTTCCGTTATGCCGCGGTGGGACAGGTGGTGGCCGACGTCGAGGGCACTCTGGTCGACGCCAATGACGCGTTCTGTTCGATGCTGGGCTTCACCCTCGACGAGCTGGGGTCCTTCGGGCTCTTCACCCTCACCCATCCCGACGACAGGGCCAGGAACAAGATCCTGATCGCCGACCTGCTGGCGGACCGGATACCGTCCTTCCGGATCGACAAGAGATATGTGCGTAAAGACGGGTCCTGGGCCTACGTGGTCAATTCGGTCTCGTTGATCCCCGGCCAGGACGGGGGCGCCCCGCTCATCATGGCCATCGTGGCCGATGTCACCGAAGCCGAAGAGGCTAAATTCGAGATCCAACGGCTGGCTCTCCATGATGGCCTGACCGGCCTCCCCAACCGCAGCCTGGTTCACGACCGCCTGGAGCAGTCACTGGTCCGGGCCCGGCGCCGGGGCGGGCTGGTGGCCATCCTGTTCATCGACGTCGATCACTTCAAGGCCATCAATGACGACCACGGGCGTTCGGTGGGCGACGAGGTGCTCAGAGCCGTAGGGAAGCGGATCGTCGACACGGTCACGGCCGACGGAACCGTAGCCCGGGTGGGCGGGGACGAATTCATGGTCCTTGTGCCCCAGATCGCCGGCCAGGAGGAGGCCCGGGTTCTGGGCCAGCGGATCGTCGATGCCTGCGATGCTCCCACGATGGTGGGGGAACGTGAGATCTATGTCACCGCCAGTGTGGGTGTGGCCGTCGGTTACGGCAATACCAACCCTGATCAACTGGTGGCTGAAGCCGACGCCGCCATGCTGGCGGCAAAGGATGCCGGGCGATGCCGGGTCGAGGTCCACGACCGTTCGCGAGCCAAGCCCATGGGTGGGAAGGGTTCGGGATTTCGAGCCCTGCGTAGTGCCCTGGACCACAACCACTTCAAGGTGGTGTACCAACCCATCGTGGCTCTGGCCGACCGATCGGTGGTCGGAGCGGAAGCCCTCCTGCGTTGGGATGATCCCGAACGGGGCCGGATCGGCCCCGGCCAGTTCATCGGCCTGGCCGAGGACACCGGGCTGATCGGCCGTCTGGGCGCCTTCGTGCTCGATGAGGCCTGCTGCCAGCTGGCCCGGTGGAGAGAGGCACAACCCGAGCTGGGAATGGCAGTGAACATCTCTGCCCGCCAACTCGACGATCCCGGATTTGTGGATGAAGTCGGCCTCGTCCTGGCCCGTCACCACCTGCCGCGCGGTGCGTTGACGTTGGAGCTGACAGAGAGTGTGGCCATGGCCGATCTGGAGCGCACGGCCCGGTCCCTGGAGCAGCTCCGCCAGGTGGGGTGTCTTCTGTCCATTGATGATTTCGGCACCGGTTACTCCTCGGTGCGCAATCTCCGTAGCCTTCCCTTTGACGTGCTCAAGATCGATAGGGAGTTCGTGAGCGGTCTTCCGGGTGATCACAACGACCTGGCCATCGTGAGGGCCATGGTGGCTATGTCGGCGGCGATCGGCCTGGTAGTGGTGGCCGAAGGGGTGGAAACGGTGGAGCAGGATCAGACGCTGAAGGACCTTGGGTGCCGCATGGCCCAGGGCTACCTCTTCTCTCGTCCCGTCGAGCCGGACGCCTGGAATGGCGTCGTGGGGGGCCTCTAGCTCTCTGCCTCGTCCCCGGTATCGTCCTCGGCGGCGGTGTCGTCATCGGCACTCTCGTGTGGGTACATGGACCGACATGTGAAGCACCACAGCTCGGGTTCGATCACTCGGGTGGCTGATCCCGGTTGGTCCCAGGTCTCTGGCGTCACGTAGACCCGGTAGACCGCAGCCAATTCCTCGTCCTCGGCGGCGCAACTCTCGCAGACACGCTCCACGGTTGGAACGATACACTTGTGCTACCGCCGGCAGCCGAGGGGCGCTGGACGGGAAAGTGAGGCCGTCATGGCGACGCATATGTCAGTCCCATTGGTTCGTGGCTACAAGGCGGGGCCCCAGGCCCCGCCACTGGTGATGGTAACCGCCTATGACGCCCCGGGAGCCCGCATCGCCGATGGCGCCGGGGTGGACATGATCCTGGTGGGCGATTCACTCGCCATGGTGGTTCTCGGCTACGAAAACACCCTTCAGGTGACGATTTCGGACATGGCCCATCACACCGCGGCGGTGGCCCGGGTGCGACCCCGGGCCCTGGTAGTGGCCGACATGCCCTGGATGAGCTACCACACCACTCCGGCCGACACGCTGGCCAACGCCGCCTGCCTGATCCGGGCCGGCGCCGTGGCTGTGAAGCTGGAAGGTGGCCGCCGCCGACTCGACATGGTGGCGGCCCTTGTCGGAGCCGAGATCCCGGTCATGGGTCACCTCGGCCTGACCCCGCAGTCGGTCAACACCATGGGCGGATATCGGGTCCAGGCTCGCCAGGTGGAAGCGATCGAGGAGTTGATGGCCGATGCCGCCGCCCTGGAGGCAGCCGGAGTGTTCGCCATCGTCTTGGAGGGTGTTCCCGACGTGGTGGCGGCGACGGTCACATCGAGCCTTGGCATTCCCACGATCGGCATCGGGGCCGGCCGTGGTTGTGACGGCCAGGTCCTGGTCTTTCACGACGTCCTGGGCCTCGAGGAGCGCATCGTTGCCAAATTTGTCCGCCGCTACGCCGATCTGGCCGGTACGGCCACCGAAGCCCTGGCCTCCTTTGCCGCCGACGTGCGGGCCGGCCGATTCCCGACCGACGCCGAGAGTTATCACCTGGCTGACGACGTGGCCCTGGCTCTGTACTCCGCCGGGGTTGCCCCCGCGGCCCGCTTGTCCGACCCTCCAAAGGGCCGGACGGCGTAGCCGCCCTGGCCTGAATGATCCCTGCGCCGGAGACGGCGCGTGGGTCGGGAAAGGAAAATTGCCCCTTCCCGGCGTCACAGGGCCTTGGCATACTCAGGGGTAGCATGAAAGCGATCGCCGCCGTCGAGTATGATCAGGATGCAATTTTTGACCCTGCCCCGGAACTGCCGGGGCCCCGAGCCCCAATAGGCCGGGACCATAGGGAGGAGAGCCGTCTTGCGGCCCTATGAAGTAATGATCATCCTTGACGCCAGCCTCGAGGAAGACGCCGTGCGCGCTGTGGTTGACCGCGCTGTCGAGCTGATCAAGACCAACGGGGGCAACCCCGGTCGGATCGATCGATGGGGTAAACGTCGCTTCAGCTACGAGATCAATCACCAGAGCGAAGGTCACTACGTCCTGGTTGAAGCTACCGCTGAGCCGGCCGCTATGGCCGAAGCGGAGCGGATGCTCTTCCTCGCCGACGAGGTAATCCGCCACAAGGTGATTCGGTTGCCCGAGGGAGTGGCTGGGCGTTCCCGCCCCGCTCACTCGCCCCGGACCGAGTCGGCATCGATGGCGACCAGAGAAGAACGGAGCTGATCAGGATGGCAAACGGAAACAACGTGACGGTAGTGGGCAACATCACCAGGGACCCGGAACTCCGGTTCACCCCGACCGGGCAGGCCAATGCCACTTTCGGACTGGCCGTGAACCGGCGTTGGCAAAACCGCCAGACCCAGGAATGGGAGGAAGCCACGGCCTTTTTTGACGTGGTGTGCTGGCGGGAGATGGCGGAGAACGCCGGAGAGAGCCTGACCAAGGGGGCACGAGTCATAGTCAGTGGTCGACTGGAGCAGCGTAGCTGGGAGACGCCCGAGGGCGATCGGCGTTCGAAGGTGGAGATCGTGGCCGACGAGGTCGGCCCAAGCCTGCGCTGGGCCACAGCCCAGGTCACCAAGAATGAGCGCAAGAGCCCCGGCGAGGGTTCCAACAGCGGTGGCGGTGGCGGTGGAGAACCGGCTGGGGTGTCGGCGTCGGGACCTGATATCGACGGGGAGCCGTTCTAGATAATGGCCAGGAACAACGATCGAGACAGGGGCACCAAGAGAGCGCCCAAGGATCTGGGCCGGCGGACCCGGAAGAAGGCCTGCCTGTTCTGTACCGAGCACATCACCTGGGTCGACTACAAAGAAGTCGGCCTGTTGCGCAAGTACATCAGCGACCGAGGCAAGATCCGGGCCCGACGGGTATCGGGCAACTGCGCCCAGCACCAACGGGCCGTGGCAATCGCCATCAAGACGGCACGGGAACTGGCCCTATTGCCATATGCCCAACGCACCGTTACCGAACGGGCCGGAGGGCGTGGTGGGGGAAGGGGAGGACCGCGATCCGATCGCTTCGGTGACGGCGAATCCCGGAGTTCGGCGGCACCCGATGGTGGCGCCGAGCCCATGGCAGGCGGAGGTTCGGATGTCGCCGTCGAGTCGACGGCCGCCGCTGACGCCGGGAGTGCTGCCGGTGGCGATCTTCTCGCCGGCGTCCCGGGCCAAGACGAAGGTGAGAAGTAGATGCAACTGGTGTTGCGGACCGATGTCAGCGGAGTTGGCAAGCGGGGAGACATAGTTACCGTGGCCGACGGCTACGGTCGCAACTTCCTCCTTCCCCGGGGTTGGGCCATCAAGGCTACCGATGGCGTCCAAGCGCAGGCCGGGGCTATGAGGCGGTCGCGCGACCTAAGGGACGCCAAGGATCGGGAATCGGCCGAAGTGGTGGCCCGGCGGCTGGTGCCTACCGTCATAAAACTCAGCGCCCGGGCCGGGCCGGAAGGCAAGCTGTTCGGCTCGGTCACGGCTCAGGACGTGGTCGAGGCCGTTGCCGCTCAAACGGGTGTCGAATTGGACCGTCGCAAGGTGTCAATGGAGGAGTCGATCAAGTCCGTCGGCACCCACGAGATCGGGGTCAAGTTGCACCCCGACGTGGAGTTTCGGGTCACCGTCGAAGTGGACGCCGCGGTCAAGTAACAGGGTCACACCCATTTCGTAGGGTGAGCCCCATGAGCCTCGAACCGGGTTTTGCCGGGTTGTCCACACAAGATCCCCCGTTTACCCACGAGATCCACGAGTTATCCCCTGGATGCCGGCGGATGGATCAGCCAAGGTAGTAGTCACATGGTCCAATCCCTCCAAGATGCCCGACGCCGAGCCCGCCCTGGTGGCTCGGGCCGGGTGCCACCTCACAACCTGGAGGCCGAGGAGTCCCTCCTGGGGGCCATGGTGCTATCGCGCGATGCCATTGCCACGGCGTCGGAGACCACCAAGGCCGAGGACTTCTACAAGCCGGCCCACGGCCACATCTACGACGCCATAACCACCCTGTACGGCCAGGGCGAGCCGGTCGATCCGGTGACGGTGGCCGAGGAGTTGAACCGGGCCGGTCTGCTCGATGCCATTGGGGGCAGGCCGGCTCTGGTTTCGTTGTTGGCCAACACGCCGGCCATATCTAACGCCGGGCGCTATGCCACCATCGTGGCCGAGCATGCCCTCCTGCGTCGCTTGATCGCAGCGGCCAATGAGATCGCCGAACTGGGCTATGACATGCCCGAGGACGTGGCCCTGGCCGTCGACCGGGCTGAGTCCCTGGTGTTCGAGGTGGCTGAAAGGCGGGTGTCCAACACCCTGGTCTCCATCAACGAACTCTTGGGCCAGACGTTGGACCGGATCGAGTCCCTCTACGATCGGGGCGAGTCCATCACCGGCGTCCCCACCGGCTACAAAGACCTGGATGAGTGCCTTTCGGGATTGCAACCTTCCAACCTGATCATCGTCGGGGCCCGGCCCGCCATGGGCAAGACTGCCTTTGCCTTGGGCATGGCCGCCCACGCAGCCATGGAAGCGCAAACGCCGGTTCTGCTGTTCTCCCTGGAAATGAGCCACTTGGAGATCACCCAGCGCCTGTTGTGCTCCGAGGCGCGGGTGGACTCGACCCGGGTACGCAACGGGCGCCTGCACGAGTCGGACTGGTCCAAGATCAGCCACGCCATCGGCCGCTTGGGTGAAGCTCCCATGTTCATTGACGACAATCCGAACATCACAATCATGGACATCCGGGCCAAGGCGCGCCGCCTCAAGGCTCGTAGCGGTCTGGGCCTGGTCATTATCGACTACCTTCAGTTGATGTCGGGGCGTATGTCGGCCGAGAACCGCCAGGTGGAGGTGTCGGAGATATCCCGGGGACTCAAGATCCTGGCCCGAGAGCTGGAGGTTCCCGTGGTGGCGCTCTCCCAGCTATCGCGGGGTCTGGAGATGCGCTCGGACAAGCGCCCCATGCTTGCCGACCTGAGGGAGTCGGGCTCCTTGGAGCAGGATTCTGACGTGGTCATGTTCTTGTACCGCGACGAGATCTACAACACCGACTCGCCCGATCGGGGCACCGCAGAGGTGATCGTGTCCAAGCACCGCAACGGGCCGACGGCGGTGAGCCGTCTGGCATTTCTAAACGACTACACCCGCTTCGCCAATATGGCCCGGGTGTAGGAACTGGCCCGGGTGTAGGAACTGGCTGTCGGTAAGGGTCAGGCCAGGACGCCTTCCAACCAGTCAGCCATGATGTGGGCTGCCTCTACCCGGTGCCCTGTCAGGTAGTGGGTGGCGCCAGGCAATTCGAAGTAGGTCTTGTCGGCGGCCCCCGACTGCTCGTAGATGGCCCGGGCCTCGTGGCGGCGGATCTCGGTATCGGCGGTCGGGTGCAGCACCAGGGTGGGCAGCGTTACCTCGGCTATGCAGGTGGAAACTTCGGCTCGGGATGAGAGCCCGGACCAGGTGGAGAGCCAACCCCGGGCGGTCATGACTCTACCCAACCCCCCATAGCCGTAGTTGGCGACCAATGGATCGGGAAAGGCGAACACGCTGCCCATGGGACGGTCGTCGGGGTCGATGGACAGGTCGAGGTAAGCCGGTTGGGCCAGGGTCCGATAAGTGGTGAGATAGCCGGCATGGACTCCCCGCCGCCGAAGCGGGTTCCAGGCCGGGTCGGATGGCGACAACCCCGCCGCCTGCATGGAACTCTCTTGGCGCGCCGATAACATGGCGGAGGCCACGGCGTCGATGCGGGCCACCCGAGCCCGCTGGGCCTGGCGGTAGCGGTCTAGCCATTGGCGGTCGTAGGTGCAGGGCTGTGGCCACGGACGCCACCCGTTGTCCGGGTTGTACATGTCCAGGCTGGGGTCGAGTGAGAACGGGTCGGTCTCATCGGTCACGGACGGATCGATCACTCCGAGCATGAAAACCCCCTCGCCGGGGTGGGCGGCCAGGGCCACGAAGGCGTCGCCCAGGTGCTCGTGACGCCTGGTTGCCGTCGCCTGGGCCAGGGCCATGAGCGAGCCCCCTCCCGAATTGCCCAGCAGGACGATATTCTCGGCCCCCCGTTCCCTCAGCCAGGAAACGGCACTGGCCACGTCGAGGGCCGCCTTGTCATGCAGGCAGTCGGTGTCGTTGTTGACATAGCGGGTGGCCATGCCCAACACGGCATAGCCGGCCTGAGCGAGCAGCGGAGCGGCGTAATGAACGGAAAAGTCGCCGCGGGGGTGAGCCAGCACCACCCCGTTATGCCACCGCGCGCCCCCAGGGGGAGTCCATAGGATGCCCCGCACCACGGCGCCGTCTTCTCCCACCAACACCACCGGCTCGCGTCCCGGCTCGGCTGCCGGAGCGTCCTCGATGTCAGGCCAATATCCCAATCCGGGCCGCTGATGGCTCCCCGGCGACGGTGGCTGTGAGCCTCGTGGCCGAGCACCGGCCGGGGAGCGATCAAGCGGCGACAACTGCTCGTTGGGCTGGCGCCTATCCCTTCTCAACTGACCGAGGCGGGCTTGAGGATCGGTGGGACCGGGGTCGGGGAGGGCTTGTGCACTGTGATTTCTGGTTCGGGGTCGAACTCCACCGGATCGGAAATCAGGCGTCCCAGAGCCTCGGCCCTCTCGGCGGCGGAGAAGTCACGTGTGGTGACGCAGAACTCCACCATGGTCCCGTCCGGGTCGGTGGCATAGATTGACCGGCAAAATCCATGATCGATCTCCACCACGGTGATGCCGTTGTCCTGCCAGTGCCCGCGGCGTTCGTCCAACTGGGTCAGATCCCCGGCGTCGAAGGCCAGGTGATTGACCCAGGTGGGCAGGCCCAGACCCACGGACAGACCCGATTTCCACTGGTCGCCGATCGAGTCGTCAGCCAGTTCCCAAAAAGCGATCATCCCCCCGGCACCGGTGTCGTAGAAGGCGTGCTTGGCCCACCCTCCGCCTTCGGTGTGGCTGGTCACCACCTTGACCAGATCGAATCCCATTACCTGCGAGTAAAAGGCATGGGTGGCCCGTAGGTCTTTTACCGCCACGGCCACATGGTGAAATCCCATCCGTCCCCCTTTTGTTGGTGAGGCACTCGGGCCGCCCCCATCGAGGGTCTGCTTCGGCCAGGGCGCCCGGGTACAAGGATGCCACCGATGCGGCCAAGCCACCGCCTGTCATCGGACCTCGCCCGCCTGGTCGGCTCCCAAGCTTGATTCAGGCCGGCAATGCCCCCAGCTCGGCGGTGGATGGTAACGGGCTCCGGTGTGGATATAGGTTGAGGTCACACTTCAACGGGATACGGAGGCGCGATCTGATGGAACCCAGGTGGGAGGGTGGGGCCGGTGCCGTGGATCTATCCGACTTCGAATTCTGGGCTCGGCCTCTGCCAGAGCGGGAAGGGGCGTTTGCCGCCTTGAGGGCTGACCGACCAATGCCCTTTTATGCCGAGCCGGAGTTGGACATGTTGCCCTCGGGCCCAGGCTATTTTGCTCTGACCCGCTACGCCGACATTCTTGAGGCCAGCCGAGCTCCCGAGGTCTTCTGTTCCAGCCAGGGAGCCACCAGCATCGCCGACATGCCGGCCGAGTTCCTGGAGTTCTTCGGCTCCATGATCAACATGGACAATCCGGTGCATGCGCGCCTCCGCCGTATCGTGGCCCGGGGCTTCACCCCCAGGATGCTGGCCCGCCTGGAGGAGGGTGTGCAGGCTGCCGCGGGCCAGATTGTCGACGATGTGATCGACCGGGGGAGTTGCGACTTCGTCACCGAGGTGGCAGCTCGCCTCCCCCTCAAGATCATCTGCGACATGATGGGCATTCCGGAATCGGACTACAAGTTCGTGTTCGACCGGTCGAACATCATTCTCGGCATGGGGGACCCGGAATACGTCCCCGAGGGAACCGATGTCATCTCGGCCGTGCTTGGGGCGGGCAATGAGTTGGCTCAGTTGGTTCAAGAGCTTGGCCGGCATCGATCCCAGAACCCCACCGAGGACTTGACCTCGGCTCTGGTAAATGCCGAAATCGACGGCGAGCGCCTGACTGACAACGAGCTGGGTTCGTTCTTCATCCTGTTGGTGGTGGCCGGCAACGAGACCACGCGCAACGCCATCAGCCATGGCATGAAGGCCCTCAGCGATCACCCCGACCAGCGCCGGACCTGGGCCACGGACTTCGAGGCCCTTGCTCCCGCCGCGGTGGAGGAGATCGTGCGCTGGGCCACTCCGGTGATCTTCATGCGGCGCACGGTGGTCACCGATACCGTGCTTTCTGGCCAGGAGCTGCCGGCAGGTTCCAAGGTGCTGTTGTTCTATAACTCGGCAAATCGGGACGAAGCCGTTTTCAAGGATCCGTTCTCGTTCAACATCCGGCGCGATCCCAATCCCCATGTGGGATTCGGGGGCCCCGGTCCGCACTTCTGCCTGGGGGCCCACCTGGCGCGTCGGGAGATCACAGTCATGTTCCGCGAGCTGTTCCGCCGGGTCCCCGACATTGAGGCCTCTTCGCCTCCTGACCGCCTCTTGTCCAACTTCATCAATGGGATAAAGCATCTTGAAGTCGAGTTCGCCCCCGGGGGCCAAGCGGCCTGAGCCGACCAGTCCCCGGCATCTAATTCGCCCGCCACCCCAACCCGGGAATCCCCTCAACCCGGGTACCGGGTTAGCCTGTAGATCTGACGATCTATCAGGAGCGTTCGCCTTGTTCCAGTTGCGCTTTGATCTCCGGGTGCCGGGCTTTGCCGAGACCACCCATGCCCAGCAGTACAAAGCGGCCCTGGACATGGTCTCGTGGGCCGACACCAGGGGATTTTCCGGCATCGTAGTGTCGGAGCACCATGGTCTGGAGGATGGCTACTTGAGTTCACCGGTGACCCTGGCCAGTGCGATGTTGGCCCTTACGTCCAAGCTCACCTGCTCGATTTCGGCCCTCCTGGTCCCCTACCACGATCCCCTGCGCCTGGCCGAGGACATCGCCTGCGTGGATTTGATCTCTGGGGGCAACCGGATCATCTGCATAGTCGGGCTGGGCTATCGCCCCGAGGAGTTCGCCATGTTTGGCAGGGACCGGACCCGGCGCGGGTTGTTGGCCGAGGAGGGTGTGGCCGCGATGCTCCTGGCGTGGACGGGCGAGCCTTTCGAGTACCAGGGCCGCACCGTCAGGGTGACACCCAAGCCGCTGACCCAACCTCACCCGTTTGTGATGATGGGAGGATCGGCCGAGATCTCGGCCCGCCGCGCGGCCCGGCTGGGCCTGGGTTTCATGCCCCCGGTCGGGGATAAGGAGCTGGCCAAGATCTACTATGCCGAGGCGGAGCGGCTGGGCTTCGAGCAGCCCTTTGCCCTCCTGCCCCGTGGACCGGGCATGGTGTTGGTCAGCGAGGATCCTGACCGGACGTGGTCGCAGATCGGTCCCAATTGCCTGTACGACGCCCAGAGCTATGCATCGTGGCAGTCTCCCGATCAGCGTTCGTCGTGGCATGTCGAGGCCGACGACCTCGACGCCCTGAGGGCCAGCGGCCAGTACCGAGTGGTTACACCGGACCAGTGTGTTGAGCTGGCCTCGGAGTTCCCCAGCGTGGTCGTGCACCCCTTGGTAGGGGGGATCGATCCTCGCATCGGCTGGGAGTGCCTGGAGTTGGTGGCATCCAAGGTGATCCCCCGGTTGAACCCCCAGACCTAGCCCGCAGCGGTGGGCCACCCGCCCTAGCCGCAGCGGTGGGCGCCTCGTCCCGGCGGGATCAGAACCGGGGCCGCGTCGTCAGCCGTTCTTGGGCAGATCCCGGTAAGGCGTCACCCGGTCGTTGTTGGGCTCCTTGGGCAGGCCCAGCACCCGTTCACCGATGATGTTCCTTTGGATCTCGTCGGTTCCGCCGTAGATCGAGGGCCCCGGGGCGAACAGCGCCATCTCGGTCACGGCCGATACCGACCCGCCGACCCCAGCCCCATCCAGGCCGGCCCGGTCTTCGGCGGTATAGGCGTGCAGGGTCCCGTAGGGTCCGAGAATTCGCAGCCCCAGGTCCCTCGTCAGTCGGATGATTCGACTCATGGACAGCTTGGCCAGGTTGCCCACCCCCGGGATATCGGCGCCCGTGGCCCGGGAGGCCTTCTGGCGCAGGTTGGTGAAGCGGGCGATCTCGTTGAACGTATGCAGCCGCACCAGGTCCTGGCGCACGCCGGGATCGGTTGACTTGCCGTTCTTGGTGGCCAGGTCTCTCAACAGGGCGCCGGATGCCCCAAAGGCGGTCACCGCCCCACCGCTACGTCGCCCGCCCGAGGTGACAAAGTCACCGGCCCGCTTTTCCAGGTCCCCGGCCACGGTGCCGGCCGAGGCCGCCGATGCCCCGGCCGAACCGCCTCCGGCACCCAGCCCAGCCCGCTCGAAGGCCAGAGTGGTGTTGGCCACGGCCCAGCCGTTGTTGAGGCCGCCGATGATGGCTTCGTTGGGTACCCGGGCATCGGTGAGGAACACCTCGTTGAAGAGGGCGCGCCCGGTCATCTCGCGGAGGGGTCGTACGTCCACCCCATCCTGGTGCATGTCCAGGGCGAAATATGTAATGCCCTGGTGCTTGGGGACATCGGGATCACTTCGGGCGATGAGCATGCCGAGGTCGGCCACCTGGCCCCCCGACGTCCACACCTTTTGCCCGTTGACGTGCCACTCATCGCCGTCCTTCTCGGCCCGGGTACCCAGCCCGGCCAGGTCGGAGCCTGCACCCGGTTCGGAGAAGAGCTGGCACCAGGCCTTCTGCCCGGTGACGATGTCGGTCAGGTAGAGCTTCTTCTGTTCGTCCGTACCGTGGGTGGCAATGGTCGGTCCGGCCAGCAGCAGACCCAATCCTCCGGGGGCGCCCAGGGCGCCGAAGCCGGCGATCGTCATCTGCGCCCTGATCCCCTCCTCCCGGGACAGCCCGCGACCGAAGGATTCCACCGGCCAGGTGGGCGAGGCCCAACCCGATCGGCCCAGTCGATCCCACCACTGGGCCACCGTCAGGTCGGGATCCCAGTTGTCCTCGAGCCAGGTGGTGAGTTCGTCGGTTGCGTTGGTGTGGGCCCGCTGGGCTGTATCAGTCATTGCTGCTCCTATGGCCGTCTCGTTGGGCAATGCATCCCGCGGTGTGTTTGGGACCGTCGCCGCGGGGACAATCCCAGCCTGGACTTGACCATGTGGTCAAGTCTGGCACGGCCTGTTTGCACATGACCGATGGGCCAACGCTCACTCCGGATCACGCCTGAGGAGGGGGAAGGCGGCGAGGAGAGGGGAAAGAACCATGAGCCCTACCAGGCCCAGGACCAGGCCGATGAGGGGCCGACCGGGTGGGGCCACGCCGGTGGCGATCAGTAAGGCGGTGGCGGCGGCGGGGGCATGATGAGCCTTGGCCAGGTGCAACAGGGCAAGGGTGATGGCGATGGCCAGTGCCGATGCCCCAGCCTGGGCCCAAGACGAATGTCCCATGATCACGCTGGACGGGGCGTTCCACAGGCCAAAGGTGGCCAGGCCGACCAGTCCGGCACCGATCCCCACGGCGTGCCCGATCACGGCGTTGCGTAGCTTGCCTGTCGATGTGTGGGGATGGGCGGCGAAAACGTAGGCGGTGGGACCCAGAGTTGGAGTGAGGAAGGGTAGGGCCAGCATGCGGTCGGCGATCCCGATCAGCAGGATGCCCACTCCGGCCAGGAGGGCAATGCGGCCGGCTACGCCGTAGCGAAGACGGGCGATCGAGGGGCGCCGGCGGGCGGCGATGGCCGGGCCGCCTACCGGTCCCCACGGTGGCGGCGACCGCGGGTGGAACGGGCCGCCCCGATGGATTGGCCCGCCTGATCGCCGGATCGAAGTGCGTCTTGGGCGGCACGGCGGTGACGCCGCACAGCGCGGCGCAGCTGGACTATGCGCACGGAGCCGAAGCCGAACACGATCAATCCACCGAGCACGGCGGCCAGTATGAGATCCACGGCCAGGGGGGCCCGCCACTGGGCCCCGAAGAAGCTGACCGGTACCGACCCCAGGTTCTCCAGGACGAACACGGCGATAACCACCAGGCATACGAGGCTGAACCCGACCCATGCCCAGGTGCGGGTAGACGGTCCCAGGCCCGCGCGTCGGGAGCCGGGATGGTGATCGCCGGCTCCCTGCTCGGGGGTTGTGAGCCCGCCCCCTGACTCCTGGGTCACCGGTGTCGGGGCCGAGCGCTGATCCGGCCCGTCGTGCGGTTTCATGACGCAAACGTACCCCTGACAGCGCCCCCGCAACCGCTCAAGGCTGTGGCGGGAGCGCTGTCAGGGTCTCTTTTGTCCGGGCAAGACCTTTTGCTACCATCTTTCCCAAATAGGAGGGGGCCGATGGGGTCCAAGTTGGCTACGACCTTGCTGGCCGCCGCGCTAGCCGCTGTGGTATTTGTACCAATTGCCCCAATCGGGGCGCAGGTGGCGCATCCGCTATCCCCGCGCTTGGCCGAGCCGGCATTACCCTGGCTTTCGGTGGCCCACCCCAAGGGGCAACCGGCCCACATCGTGGATCCCGAAGGCCGGACGGTGATGCTGCGCGGTGTCAACGTGACCGGCATAGAGGATGACTTCTACGCCACTCCCTCCGGGGCCGAACCGGGCCCGACGCCTGTGTGGCCGCTGGACACCATGGCCTATGCCCACAAGTGCCCGACCATGTCGCATGCCGCGGGGGAGGCCCCTCTGTGTGAGGTTCAGGCCGGGTTGTCCGAGTTCTCCCAGTCGTCCGCCGCCGGTTCCCACAACGACCTGGCCCAGATGCGGGCGCTCGGCTTCAACTTCATCCGCCTCACCCTGTCGTGGAGCCAGTTGGAGCCCACGCCAGGACGGTACTCGCAGACCTACCTGGACCGCATCGCCCAGGTAGTGGGTTGGGCCCGCCAACAGGGCATCCATGTCCTATTGGATATGCACCAGGACAACTATTCGAGATTTACCCCTGAGTCCTCCCCCCTGTCGGTGCCGGGGTTGGTGACTCCGAGCCAGGAATCCTCCAACCACGCCGATGGCGCCCCCCGGTGGGCGGTGATGGCCGATGGCATCCCGGCCCTGTCGGTCTTGGGCCAGGGTGAGCTGAACCTGTACGTGGAGGCGGCGTTCAACTCATTTTGGGAGAACCGCGTTCCTCTCGACGCGGCTGGGAAACCACTGCCCCAGGGCGATGCCCCCGGCCCCGGATTGCAGGATCATTACATCGGCGCGATGGCCGCTCTGGCCCGGACGTTCAAGGGTGACTCCACCGTGGTCGGCTACGAAATAATGAACGAGCCCCTACCCGGCCTGGTCCCGCCGGTGGCCTTTTCCACCCTGGACCTGTATCCCTTCTACCGCCGGGTGATCGATGCTCTCACCGGCCGGCGCGATGGTCTGGTCTGCCCGGCCGGCGGCGTTTCCGATCCCCTGTGCGGGTACCCCGATCTCGGCATTCATGTGGACCGTCAGGCGTTCTTTTTCGAACCCATGGCCATCCGCAACCTCGAGGATGCCCCCGACCAGGTGTCGCTGCCTTTTTCCAGTTACCCCAACCTGGTCTATGCCCCCCATGTGTATACCCATGTCTTCACCGTCGATCGAATGCTCGGCCTGGCCCCGGGCCAGAGTCCCTACCCCCTTTCCTATGACCAGGCCTACATCGTGGCCGGTTTGGAGGCCCGAGCCATGAACGCCGCCCTGCTGGTGGACGAGTACGGAAATTCCGCCTCTGACGACAACGTCATCTTGCGCGGCTCTACCGCGGCACAGGATCGTCACCTCATTTCGTCGTCGGTATATGCATGGAAGGGTGCGTGCAACGGGGGCACTCAGGCCGGCTGTGACGCCAGCGCCTGGTCGGTCTACTCCGCCGATGCGGCTACCCCTCCCCAACAGAATCTCGGCCTGTTACCCAGCCGAGTCAAGTTCTTGGACCGGATATATCCCCGGGCCACGGCCGGACATCTGGACACCTTCTCCTATAACCCTGACAACCGGTCCTTTGCCATGTCGGCTCACGGGTCACTCCCGGTCGCCCCCGGTCAGCGGACCCGCGAAACCGTGGTGTTCATCCCGTCCGGGGTCTCGGGAAACGTGCGGGTATCGGGCGCTGCAGTCCTCGATGGGGTGAGCACCCAGCCCGACGGCACCAAGCTGGCCTACGTCGCCCCCACAGGTTCCAGCCCCTACTCGGTGACGGTCGCAGCGTCATAGGCCGGCACCGCCATTTCCATGGCGATATGGGGTCCGATGGTCGGATCGACCCAAGCTTCGCCCCGTGCAACGAAACCAGCGCGTCGGTAAAAGGGAAGGGCCGGGAGACGGGCGTTGCACCACAACAGGCCGCCCCCGCCTTGTTGGACATGCTTGACCACGGCACCGAGAACCCGGCCCCCTATTCCCTGATTGCGGTGCTCCCCGGTGGTGGCCATGCCCCGCAGCCGCCAAGACAGGGGGTGGTCGGGCTCCCACGGAGGTGCCTCTGGTCGCACCGAGGCGGTGGTGACGACCTGGCCGTCGCACAGGGCTGCGAAGTGCGCGCTGTCGGGGTCATCGTCACCGTCCAGGGCCATCTGCTCCACGCTCTGGTGCGGGCGTAGAACGGCCTGACGCAACGGGTAGGTCCTGCTCGCCTCGACCCGTTGAACCTCAATGTCCACGGAGCCAGAGTAGGTCATGACGCCTCATCGCTCACCGAGTCGGCCGCATCGGATCGCTCGCCAGCCGGCGCCCTCGGACCGTGACTGCTCCGGTGTCAACGAACCTGATAGGCGGCGAGGGCTCGCAGGAGCGTGGGTCCGATGCTGCTCCATTGATTCGGCGGAGCGGCGGCCACTACGACACTGGACGAGCTGGCTCCTACGACCAGGCAGGCAACCTCGCGGTAGGAATTGTGTCCGACCAGGGTCACGTATTCATCGATGGTGCACGAACCCCGCCCCGCTCTGAATTCTAGATTTGACGCCTGAGCTCGCTCATGAATCGAGGTCACACCCTCATCGCGCTGGTGGTCGATTCGGAACGTGGGCCAGGTGGCGAGCTGTTCGGATCCCTGCCTGGGCGTGGCGTTCAGATATGCCAGGTAATGGCCGGCCTTATCGAGCACGGCAACCGATACCGTTCCGGGATCGCTGCGGATCGGATGAAATTGGGGAGGATAGGCAAGCACGGCATTTCCCGACGGGAGGCTGATCCGACCCCAGTCGGTGGGGGGAGAAGCGGGGATCAGCCATCGGAAGGCTGGGCCCGAGTCCGATCGCGCCGACTTGGGTGGTTGCCCCGTGCCCAGTTGAGTGACAGTGAGAAACATCCCGCCGGCAATGACGAGGCCCGCCAGGATCCTGCGCCAGACCATGGACCACCTCCAGTTCGTGCCGCACCGGCTCCAGGTTGTACGGCCGAGCGCCTCACCGGGATCAGCCCAGATCGGAATTCAAAGGATCGAGCCACCGGAATGACCGGGCCACCGAGGCCCGGGGGCCGATCTGCAGATCAGCTAGCGGACTCCCAAGAGCGGATGCGTTGAATCACCGGGCTGAAGGTATCCATATCCCGCACGCTGTAGTACGAGATCCCCCAACGCTGGCGACAGGCCACCAGATGTCGGGCGATCTCGTCGTGGGTGCCAAGAGCAAGGAATGGGGTGGTCAGGGCGTCCTCAAGGCCAAGTCCGGGGATCCGCCCGGCCAGGTCCTCGGCTGCGGCTGCGCGGTCTTCGGTGACCACCACGGCCTGGACCAGGGCATTTAACTCGGGGCTACTGCGCTGGTGCGGTGTGTGGGATTTGACCCAGGCGATGGTTGCGTCGAGACGGTCGGCCTGCCAGCGGACCTCGTGGTTTTGGCCGTCCTGGAGGGTGCGTCCGAGCATGGTGAGGGCGATGGCATCGGCGTGGTGGGCGGCGTGGGCCAGGGACTTCTTTCCGTTCACACCGACCAGGATCGGAACGTGGACCTGCTGGGGTCGCAAGGTCCTGGCATGGTCAAGGTGGTAGTGCCGACCGTCGTGGGTGACGGTGTCTCCGTCGAGCAGCCGGCGCAGTAATTCAACCGACTCGGCCAGACGTTCCTTGCGAACGGCTGGGGGGTCAAAGGCCACGCCCATGGCCGAATATTCGGTAAAGGAGTGCCCCGCTCCTATTCCCACCTCGAGGCGACCGCCGCTCAGCCGGTCGAGCGTTGCCAGTTCCTGCGCCAGGGTCACCGGGTGGTGAAAATCGTTGTTCAAGACGAGTGGGCAGACCCGGATCGTGGCCGTGGCTGCGGCCACCGCCGCCAGCGGAGCCAGGGCCGACAGGTGATCGCCCATGTGATCGGAAGTGTGAAAGACGTCGAAGCCGGCTTCCTCCGCAGCTTGGGCCGACCCGATGAGTTTGATGGGATCGGTTCCACCAGCCTGGTATCCAAAGCGGAACCTTCTCACCGCGGTCACGCTAATAGGTGAGCATCGATAGCTTGGATGCAGATGCTTCACACGGGCCTTGGAGGGCCAGTGAGCACGGAACGACATTCGTCGCATCTTCGACCGGCGGTGTGGTTTTTTTGCAGGGGTGTCGAATTGGGACCAGGGCATTCGTTGAGAAGGTGAAGGATCGACATCGGGCCGGTCCCGACGCAAAGGAGAAATACCATGAAGCAGTATCTACTGTCGGTTCATTCGGTGGAAGGTGAAGAGGCTCCCACCCCAGAGGCGACGCAGACGATGTACGCCGACGTCGATGCCTTTAACGCCAAGTTGCAGGCCGAAGGCTCATGGGTGTTCGCCGGTGGTTTGCACCCCCACACCACGGCAACCGTGGTGCGGATCAGCGATGGCCAGCTCCTCACCACCGACGGACCCTTCGCCGAGGCCAAGGAGCACATCGGGGGGTTCTGGGTCATCAAGGCTCCGGATCTGGATACTGCCCTGGCCCAGGCAGCCCAAGCCGCCCGGGCCTGTGGGGGACCCGTGGAGGTGCGCCCCTTCCAAGAGGAAACCGATCTCTAGTTGAAATCCGGGACCTCGAATGAGGAGATTGGGCTTTATTTCCGGGCCGAGTATGGCCGGGTCGTGGCCCACCTGGTCCGCTCCTTCGGTGACATCGACGTTGCCGAAGAAGCGGTTCAGGACGCCTTCGTGGTCGCACTCGACCGGTGGCCGGTCACCGGGCTGCCACCCCACCCCGGGGCGTGGATCACCACTACGGCCCGCAACCGGGTCATCGATCGACTCCGCCGTGAAAGCTCCCGCCACCAGCGCCAAGTCCAGGCCAGGCTGGTCAATGACCGTCCCGGGTCACCCGAGCCCGAGGGCGCCGTGAAGGACGACCGTCTTCGTCTCATATTCTGTTGTTGCCATCCGGCCCTGGCCCCCGCCTCACAGGTGGCCTTGACCCTTCGACTCCTCGGCGGCCTGCAGACCTTCGAGATCGCCCGTGCATTCTTGGTGACAGAAGCCACCATGGCCCAGCGTCTGGTGCGGGCCAAGGGCAAGATCCGGGCTGCGGGCATTCCCTTCCGGATACCCGAGGCCGCCGAACTGCCCGATCGTCTGCGTGCGGTGCTGTCCGTCGTCTACCTCGTGTTCAACGAAGGCCACACCGCCTCGGCCGGTGAGGTCCTGGTCCGTCGTGACCTGTGCGCCGAGGCCCTCCGCCTGGCTCGGCTCCTGGTGGAACTGATGCCTGACGAGCCCGAGGTGATGGGTCTGCTGGCCTTGCTGATCCTGATCGAGTCACGACAGGC
>JBOGIG010000146.1:0-15904 GCA_050742455.1 Acidimicrobiales bacterium | reverse complement strand
CGTAGCGGACGATAAGGTCGATTTCGGACAAAGTCAAGCGGCCGGCCACCCCGGACAGTCAGCGCAGGCGGGCGATCCCCGGGCAGTCAGCGCGGGCGGACCACCATGACCGTGCTCAGAGGGGAAGGGCCCTCGCCCCCCACCAGGTAGGCGGCCCCGCCCACAGTGGCGGCTCCGGGCATCGAGACGGCATAGGGCAAGGTACCGGCCGGCACCAAAGTGTTATTGGTCGTGTCGAGACGCCAGATAGCGGCGCTGGGTTTTCCCCCTACGACGCCCCCCATGATCACGATGGTGCCGTCCAACACCACTGCCACCGCGTGGTCGAGGGGAACAGGCGTATGCCCGACGATCTGGGCCGATCCGTTGCGGGTGTCGATTCGTTGGATGTCAGTGGTGGCGTTGGTCCCGTCCGTTCCGCCGATGACCCACAAGTACGGGCCGAGGGCGGCCAGCGCAATGTAGCGAACGGGATGGGGTAGTTGGGCCACGGTGTGGAAGTCGACGCCGTTGGTGCTGGACACGATGTTCGGGTTCAGCGTCGTTCCGTCAAAGCCTCCCACCACGTAGGCCACGCCGTTGACGGTGGCTACCGACAGGTCGGCCCGAGGTCCGGCCAGATGGCTGATCACCTTGGTCGTGCCCGAGGCGGGGGAAAAGGCCTGCACGGCATCGTGCACGTTCACCGCCCCGCCGCCGAACACGACGAAGCGGCCCCCCAATACGGCCCCTCCCGCGTCATGGCTGGCCTGGGCCAGATCTCCGATCCGGCTGACCTGTCCCTTGGCCGGATCGATCTTGAGGATGGCCGATGTGGAGGTGTCCGACGCTGTCAGGCCACCCATGACCACCAGTCCCGAGCCGTCACTCAGCGCCACCGGCCGGGACACGGGCGCCGGCAGTTGCCAAGGGGCCAATGTCGCTTGGAATGCGGTGGGCGGACTGGCTGGCGCCGCCGTCCTGGGGGAATGGTTTGACCCCGCCGGGTTAGCGCCGGTGGTGGCCTTGGATCCTGGAGCCGCGCCCCCACAGGCGCTGACCAACAGGGCCAATATCACGGCCGGCATCAGGGCCAGTTTCACCACCGCGCCCCGGGGCCTGAGGCCCTCCCGCCCTGGTTTGAAGTTGGCCTGGCGATTCAAGGTCATGGTTGCGTCCTAGCTGTTGGCATAAATGGCGCCGCTGGGCGTCTCGGTCAGGGCTATCTCGGTCAGGCCTGTCGTTGCCGGGCCGACGAGGACCGCGCCGCTGCGGGCATCGAAGCGTGAGCCGTGACAGGGACAGACGAACTGGCCGGTACCGGGGGCGTATCCCACCGGGCAATGGGCATGGGGACAAATGGCGGAGAAGGCCACGAATCTGCGGAGTTCAGGTTGGAGCAGGTAGGCCTTGTCCCCGGTGGACGGGTCGGTGAAGGCCATGGCCGTGCCGATGGGTACCGCCCCGGCCTGGGCGATCGGGACCGGCGTCCCCCGTCGGCCGAGCCTTTGGCGGCCGGCCTCCGATCGGGAAGCGGCAGGGCCGCCGGGCAGGCGACCCAACCCGGCTGCCAACCCGGCCAGGACTGCTCCGATGAATCCGACCAGGGCGCCGACTCCCAAGCGAGATAGGAATGCCCGCCGGCCCAGGACGGGCTGGGGTCCTGGGCCCCTGCCCGCGCCCGCCCGAGCTGCAGCGCCCGCACGAGCTGCAGCGCCCGCACGAGTAGCAGTGCCAGCCCGAGTTGCAGTGCGGGCATCGAGGGACCACACGCCCGCGGCCCCTACCAAGGCCAGGGGCGTCCAGGCGAAGAGGAAGACTATGTCAGAGCCTGTGTAATAGGGACGATCGTAAAAGCTCACGGTGAGAAAGAACACCAGAGACAGGGCCATTCCCCCGAGGGCGGCCAGCCGGGTCCACATGCCGGCCAGGGCGCCGATCCCTACGGCCAGCTCTCCCAGGGCGATGATTACCCCAACCAGGATCGGGACATGCCCTACTCCGACCAGCACCGGGCGCAGGGGGGTGGCGGACAGGCGCAGCGTGGCTTGGATCGAGGTCGGGTTGGACGGATCGAAGAAGCCCGGGTTGGCCAGCTTCGTAAGCCCGGCATAGGCGAAGGTCGCCCCGAGGAAGACCCGCAGTGGCACCAGTGCCCATCCCACGGCGGTGCGTGGGTCTGGCGAGGCTCTTGCGACATCGGGGTCGTCGGACATGGGTGGGCGGGACGGTCCCGGGGTGTCATTCAACGCATGATCCCAGTGTGGCCGAGGGAGTAACGCCCCGGCTGGGGCCATACACACAGCCCGTGCGGCCCCTGACCCACGGGGATCCGGGCCAGGAGCTTCCCGTTGGTGGTGTCGATGGCGTAGACCTCGGCGTCATATCGACCCGAGAGCCACAGGACCTTCCCGTCGACCGAGACGTTGCCCATGTCGGGGCTCCCACCGCCGGGCAGGCGCCAGGTGGCGGTGACCTTGCGGGTGGAAAGGTCGATGACCGAGACCGCCCCCTCACCCCGATCGGACACGTACAAAGACTTGGAGTCCCTGCTGACGTAAAGGCCGTGCGCCCCCTTACCGGTGGGGATGAAGCCAAGGGTCTTCATGGTGGTTCCGTTGATCTCCCACACCCCGCCTTTGGCCATGTCGGCTACGTAGAAGATCTTCCCGTCGGGCGACAGCTTGACGTCCTGGGGCATGGATCCCGAAGGTAGGTCCAAAGTCGATACTACCGACTGGTTGGCCACATCCACCTTGAGGAGACGAGATCCGAACTCACAGCTGGCCAGCAGGAACTTCCCGTTGGCCGAGAAGTCCATGTGATCAACCCCGGGGCAGGGCACGGGCAGGGAATGCACCAGGGCCATGGTGTGCGGATCGCGAAAATCCAGGCGGCGGCGCTGTTCGGCCACCACGATGGCGTAGCTGCCGTTGGGGGTGAAATACATATTGTAAGGGTCCTCGACCGCAACCGGTTGACCGGCCAGGCCGGTGCGAGGGTCGATAGGAGTAAGGCTGTTGCCCTTGTCGTTGGTGACCCACAGGGTCTTCAGGTCCCAGGAGGGAACCACGTGTTGGGGAAGGGCTCCCACCGGGATCTGGCGAACGATCTTGTAGGTGGTCGGGTTGATCTCGTCCAAGGTGTTGCTGATCCCGTTGGGCACGTAGATGAGGGGGATGGCCGCCTTGGCCGCGGCACTCAAGTTCCCGGGTCGGTCGGCGGCATAGATGTTGTTGGGATTGAGCACCGGGGGCATGCCGGCCAAAGCCGAATTACCGTCGATCGCTGCCGCCGTCGACGGGGGGGGAGTGGCCCGGCCGGCATGCGACGTCGGTGACGGGTTGTTGCCTCGGCTCAGCACGAGGGCGGCCACGACGACCAGGGTCAAAGTACCGAGCACCAAGGCCCGGCGCCGAGCCAGTACCGCGGGAGGGGGTCGTTGCCGTCGGGGACCGGGGCCGTGATCCCGTCGGGAGGTGTCAGCAGGTCGGCTTTTCGGGTCAGTCATGCGATGGTGAGGGAGTCTTGGGGCGACGCCTTCGAAGGGCAATCGCCGCGCTGGACCGGCCCACCCTAAGGTTTGGAGGGTTGTGGTTGTCAAACTCACGGCAAGGCGGGCCGGTCACGGTCCGGTGAGCCGGGGCCTACCATCCACCCTCGAACACATGTTCGTAACTACACTGTTGTCATCACGGGCGACCCATCGTCACACCCCATCCATAGGGTGAGTCCCGACAACAAGAAGCCGACACTGACAAGGCCGGACGGGCTTGTGTAGCGGCACGAACAGAAAAGGGGATCCCATGGAACGTGACAAGGCTTTGGAGTCGGCCCTGGGGCAGATAGAAAAGCAGTTCGGCAAGGGGTCGGTCATGCGTATGGGCGAGAAGGCCGACATGGCCATCGAGTCGATCCCAACCGGAGCCATGGCCCTGGACCTGGCCCTGGGCGTGGGCGGTCTGCCTCGGGGACGGGTGGTGGAGATATACGGCCCGGAGTCCTCGGGAAAGTCAACCCTGGCCATGCACGTGGTGGCCGAAGCACAGCGCAACGGCGGCATCTGTGCCTACATCGACGCCGAGCACGCGATGGACCCGGTCTACGCCAGAGCCATAGGCGTGGACATCGACGAGCTGCTCATCTCCCAACCCGATACCGGTGAGCAGGCTCTGGAGATCGCCGACATGCTCATACGGTCGGGTGCTCTTGACGTGCTGGTCATCGACTCGGTGGCCGCTCTCACTCCCCGGGCCGAACTCGAAGGAGACATGGGCGACAGCCACATGGGCCTCCAGGCCCGGCTCATGTCCCAGGCCCTGCGCAAGCTGACCGGGACCCTGAACAAGTCCGACACCATCGCCATCTTCATCAACCAGCTGCGGGAAAAGATAGGCGTGATGTTCGGCTCACCGGAAACCACCCCGGGGGGCCGTGCCCTCAAGTTCTATGCGTCGGTCCGCCTGGACATCCGACGCATCGAGGCCATCAAGGACGGCGTCGAGGTGGTGGGGAACAGGACCCGGGTCAAAGTGGTCAAGAACAAGTGCGCCCCGCCCTTTCGCCAGGCCGAGTTCGACATCATGTACGGACGGGGCATCAGCCGCGAGGGGTCGCTCATCGACGTAGGCGTCGACATGGGCCTGGTGAAGAAGTCCGGGGCCTGGTACACCTACGAGGGCGAGCAACTGGGCCAGGGTCGGGAGAACGCCAAGCAGTTCCTCTCGGAGAATCCGGAGCTGATGGTGGAGATCAATGAGCGCATCCGACAGGAGGTTGGGTTCGGGGCCGAAGTAGACAAGCCGTTGGCGGCCGAGGTGCCACTCGGCGAGGGGATCGACGACGACGAGCCGATCCGCCTGGCCGAGTAGTCGGGGATAGTCTCAACTCGACAGGCGCCCAAGTACGCCAAGGTGCACCCAAGTACGTCCAAGTGCGTCCAGGTAGGAGCGTATCGGTGGCCGGCCCGGAGGCGGTACCGGGCCTGGCCGCCGACTACGCCGAGAATTATAACTTGGCAAAATACAACAAGCCAGGAAAATCTTGTCTATTGTTCCACCCAGTAGGGGAATTCCACCGATACGGTGCGAATCCGATCTAAGCTCGCCGCCTGAGCCGACAGGCACTAACGCCGAGGTGCGAAAAGTGGAAGTGCTCAAGGTTTCGAGTAAATCCAATCCTGCCGCCGTAGCCGGAGCCATCGCGGGCGTACTGCGCCAGACCGGCTCGGTGGAGATCCACGTGGTCGGGGCGGGAGCGGTGAACCAGGCCATCAAGGGGATAGCCATCGCCCGGGGATTCGTTGCTGCCGCCGGTATGGACATTTGCTGCGTTCCGAGCTTCGAGGATGTGGAGATCGACGGCGAGCCTCGAACGGCCATGAGCCTCAAAGTTGAGGGAAGGGTTCGCGCGCCTATCCTGGCAACGTGAACGGCAAGTTTCTCATCCGCACCTTTGGGTGCCAGATGAACGAGCACGACTCCGAGCGCCTGGCCGGCCTGCTGGTGGCCGAAGGCATGGAGCCCACCCAGGATGCCGAGGATGCCGACGTGGTCCTGCTCAACACGTGCTGCATCCGCGAGAACGCCGACAACCGCCTGTACGGCACACTTGGCCACCTGAAGTCCCTCCAGGCTCGCAAGCCCGGGATGCAGATTGCAGTGGGGGGTTGCCTGGCCCAGAAGGATCGGGGGACCATCCAGGAGCGGGCCGGGTACGTAGACGTGGTCTTCGGCACCCACAACATCGATCGCGCCGCCGCACTGCTGTCCCAATCGCGCGCCACCGGTGCTGCGGTCATGGAGATCCTGGACCAGGCGGTGCTCGATGAGGACACCGCTTTTCCTTCGGCTCTTCCAGCCCAGCGCAATTCCGACATCTCGGCCTGGGTGACAGTCCAGATCGGATGCGACAACAACTGCGCCTTTTGCATCGTGCCATCGGTGCGGGGCCGGGAAATCTCCCGGCCGTTCGGCGAGATCGTGGCCGAGGTGGAGGGGCTGGCCCGGGTCGGGGTGAGTGAGGTGACCCTTCTCGGTCAGAACGTCAACTCCTACGGCCGCGACATAACCTCGGCCCTTCGCAAGACGTTCCGCGATGGTGAAGGAGACCTGGCCGACGCCGACCGGGCGTCGCCGATGTGGCGGGCCGGCGCCGGTTGGGCCGGGTCCGGGTCCAGGCGTCCCCGTCCCTTGTTCGCCGACCTGCTCCGAGCGGTTGGGGCTGTCGAGGGGATCGACCGGGTGCGCTTCACCAGCCCCCACCCCAAGGACCTACGCCCCGAGACCATCGCCGCCATGGCGGAGACTCGGAGCGTGTGCGAGCACCTGCACCTTCCCCTCCAGTCGGGAAGCGACGAGGTGCTGGCCCGGATGCACCGGGGCTACACGGCGGCCCGGTACTTGGAGCGCCTGGCCCGGGCCAGGTCCGAGGTCGTCGATCTGGCCGTGACCACCGATATCATCGTCGGTTTTCCCGGTGAGAGCGACAAGGACTTCGCCGCCACCTTGGAAGTGGCGGCCGAGGTGGGCTACGACAGCGCCTATACGTTCATCTATTCGCCCCGCCCCGGCACGCAGGCCGCGGCCATGACCGACAGGTTCGTGGACCCGTCCGTGGTGGCCGATCGCTTCGAGCGCCTCAAGGTGGTCCTGGAGCGCTCGGCTCTGAGCCGACACAGGGAACGGATAGACCGGGTGGAGGAAGTTCTGGTCGAGGGCCCGAGCAAGCGGGACGGGGCCATGCTCACCGGCCGGACCAGACAGAACAAGCTCTTGCACTTCCCCGACCCTGATCCTGACCGTGATCCTGACCGTGACCGTGACCGTGACCGTGGCCCTGACCCCAACGCCGACCGTCCCGCCGGCCCCGGTGGTCATGCCGGCATTGATCCCAGCGCCCCTGCCCAGGTGCGGCGGGGATCTGTGGTTCATGTAAGGGTGACCGGTGCCGCCCCCCACCACCTCACGGGAGAGTTGGTCGCACGACCCGCTCCATCCCGTTCATCGGGGCATCGTCGCCTCAGCATCCCGGTCAGAGCGGGCTGAACCCAGGCCGGCCCTCGGGGCTTGGTGAGCGGGGATCAGGTTACGGGGTAGCGCTGGTACTCGGGAAAGTTGCCAAATAGCCTTTCGTCCGCCGATCCCTCGGTGACGGCGTGAACCAGGTGGGAGCCCCCGACGAAGGCCCCCTTCCATGAGGCCCCCCGCCCGCCGAAGGGCTCGTCCCGATCTCCTCGCGACCGGGGCTTGTTCACGCCGACCTTGAAGGCGTGCACCTCGCTCGACATGCGCAGGGCCAGATCCTCGTCGTCACAGGCGATGGAGGCCACCAGGGCACCATTTGAGGCGTTCATGGCGGCCAACAACTCCGCGGGGGAGTCGACCAGCACCACTGTGTCGATGGGCCCGAAGGGCTCGGCGTGGTAGAGCGACGAGCTGCGGGGGGGCTCGAGGATGGCCACCGGGGCTACGTAGGCGGAACGATCCTGGCCGGCGAGAAAGCGAAAATCCTCCAGGCGACCCCGATGCAGGGGGATGCCCCCGCCCCCGATGGCCTGGGCCACCTTGGTGTGCAGGTCCTGGGCCTTGGCCCCGTTGATCACCGGTCCGAAGTCCACATTGGGCAGGGGGTCATCGGGGTGGGCGACGGCCAGGGGATGTCCCACTTCGAGTGATTCCAGCACTGGGAGGTACATGCTGAGGAACTGATCGAACAGCGACCGCTCGACCACATAGCGGGGATAGGCCGTGCAACGCTGCTTGGCGTACTCGAATCCCTTGCGCACGTGGGCTGCCAACCCGTCCCAGTCGGAAAACCCCCAGATGCCCCAGGCGTTCAGTCCCTCCTGTTCGAGCATGTGACGTTTGTCGGTGCGAACCAGCTGTGAGGCGATCTGCCCGCCGGCGTCTCGCCCGCCGACAAAGGCCAAACAGCCAATGTCGGCCGATTGGACCAGCACGGGCGACAAGGCCGCCCCTGCCCCGCTGAGGAGGGTCACGGGAAGGCCAACCCGGCGGGCCAGGGACACGGCCAGGGTCAGGGCGCACACGCCGCCGTCGGTGGGGGACTTGGCCAACACGGCGTTTCCGGCCAGGATCTGGACCAACATGGCATGGACCAGAACGCTCAAGGGGTAGTTCCACGACGCGATGTTGGACACCGGTCCGCTCAGTGGTCGGCGGCCTTCCAGCATGTCGTCGATGGTGTCCAGGTACCACTCCACCCCCGAAACCGTTCTGTCGACCGAGGTCAGGGATTGGCGGTAGGGCTTGCCGATCTCCCATACCAACAGCAGGGCCAGCTCCTCCCGGGCCGCGTCGATGGCGGCAATGGCTTGGCGGACCAGGGCCTTGCGACCGGCCAGGTCCACGTTCGCCCAGTCCGCGTGCTCGGTCACCGCGCCGGCAAGGGCCTCGGCCGCCTCGGCCGGGGTCAACATGGGCGGCCCCGCAATTGGAGTGCCGTCCACGGGCGAGACGGTGGCGGCCGGCTGTCCGTTGCGCCTCCACTCGCCTCCCCACAGATTGCGCACCCGATCGGCGTCGAAGGCTTCGGGAGCCAGCTGACGGGCCCGGGCGTAGACCTCGGGCCAGCTCGTCCCGGGCTTGATGGCCAGTCCAGTCGTAAGATCCACCCCACAATGTTGCCACGCCCGCCGCCGGCCCAGACAGTCGGTGACCAAGGTCACATCGCGCGATTTGCCCTGGTCGGCCCCACTGCCACCGGGAAATCGGCCCTGGCCCTGGCCTTGGCCCGGGCCCGAGGCGATGTGGAATTGATCTCAGCCGATTCGATGTGCGTTTACCGGGGCATGGACATCGGCACGGCCAAGCCCGGCCCCGAGGATCAAAGAGCCGGGCGATACCACCTGATCGACGTCGTCGAAGCCAATGAGGACTACTCGGTCAGGCGCTTTCAGACCGCGGCCCGGGATGCCATGGCCGAGATCGAGGGTCGGGGCCACGTGGTCGTGGTCGTGGGCGGGACCGGCCTGTATACCCGAGCGGTGGTGGACGACTTCGAAATACCGGGACGCTGGCCCGAGGTGGCCACCTCGCTCCGCCGGCAGCTCGAAGAGGGCGGATCCCGGGCCGGCGCCCTCTTGTATCAGCGCCTGGCCGAACTCGACCCGACTGCCGCTTCGCGCCTGGAAGCGTCCAACACCCGCCGCCTGGTTCGGGCCTTGGAGGTCACCCTCGGATCGGGGCGCCCATTTTCCTCGTTTGGACCGGGCATGGTTGCCTACCCGTCCACCGGCTTCACAATCATCGGGATCGACCTGCCCGACGAAGTTCTCGATGCCCGTATCCGGGCTCGCTTCGAGCACCAGATGGACCGGGGGTTCGTGGCCGAGACGGCAGCCCTGATAGACCGGGCCGGTGGGCTGTCGGCTACGGCCCGCCAGGCCCTCGGCTATCGCGAGATCCTCACCCACTTGGAGGACGGGGTCGAGTTGAGTCAGTGCGTGGAGTCGGCCCTGGCCAGGATCAGAAAATTTGCCCGTCGCCAGCGATCCTGGTTCCGTCGTGATCCCCGTACAATCTGGTTGGGTGAGGACCTTGTCCAACAGGGGGGCCAAGCCCTGACCGAGGCGGTGCTTAAGGCTGCCGGCGAAGCATGTCTCGCCCGGTGACCCCGGTACTGGGACAATTGAGCATTGACCATCCGGAACCGACAACCATAGATGGGACAACCAAGAACGGGACATGACGATCCAGAGACTTTCCAAGCACCACGGGCTGGGCAATGACTTCTTGGTCGCCGTCCATCGATCTTCGGGTCCGCTATTAGGGGCAGAGGTGGCCCGCTTTGTGTGCGACCGCCACAGGGGCGTCGGAGCCGATGGCCTCATCCAGGTCTGGCCCGACCCGAGCGACTCGGTCGATTTGGTCATGGACCTGCGCAATTCCGACGGCAGTCAGGCCGAGATGAGTGGTAACGGGATTCGTTGCCTATCCCAGGCGGCGCTGAACTCGGGTCTGGTGGCCGCGCCCACCTTTCGGGTGGGCACCCAGGCCGGCCCGCGGGAAGTGACGGTTACGGCCACCGATTGCCCAGACGTGGTCCACGTCGGGGTGGGTATGGGCCAGGTGAGCATCGGACCCGAGTACGACTTGGCCCGGTTTGACCAGTCGTGGCGGGCCAGGCAGGCCGACATCGGCAACCCCCATCTGGTGGTGCTGGTCGACCACGTCGCACGCCTGGATGCACGGGCCTTAGGCACCGCCATCGAAGCGGGGTTTCCCGGGGGAATGAATGTGGAGTTCATTTCGCGGGCGGGCGAAGACCGCCTCGACCTGGTGGTGTGGGAGAGGGGCGCTGGGCTGACCCAGGCCTGCGGGACAGGTAGCGCGGCGGCCGCCGCCGTGGCCCGGTCCTGGGGGATGGCCGGTGACCACGTCGAAGTCGACAATCCGGGTGGACGCCTCCAGGTGGTCTTCGACGGTGACGAAGTGGTGCTCACCGGTCCGGCACAAAAGATCTGCGACGTCGAAGTGGAGTTGGACCTGGTGCCGGCTTGACCCTCATAGATCGCAGCTTCCGGGAAAAGATCGTCCTGGTGGGCATGGTGATCCCTCCCCGCAGCGCCACCGAGACCGAGGCCGACCTCGATGAGCTGGCTCTTCTGGTGGATACGGCCGGGGCCGACGTGGTGGCCCGCACCACACAGCGCCGTGACGCGCCCGACCCAGCCACTTACCTGGGTCGGGGCAAGGTGGCTGAGCTGGCTGAGCTATCCGAGCAGGCCGACGCCGATACCGTGGTATTCGATGACGAGCTGACCCCGGCCCAGCAGCGCAACCTGGAGAAGATCCTGGGTCGTACGGCCATCGACCGCACTGCAGTAATCCTGGACATCTTCGCCCAGAACGCCCACACGCGGGAGGGCCGATCCCAGGTGGAGCTGGCCCTGCTCGGCTACCGGCTGCCCCGCCTGCGGGGGCGGGGCCAGGCTCTCAGCCAGCAGGCCGGGGGGATCGGGACGAGGGGACCGGGCGAGACCCAGATGGAGGTCGACCGCCGCCGACTGGTCAGGCGCATGACCAAGCTGGAGGCCGAGTTGGCGCAGTTGTCCAAGACCCGCCACACCCAGCGCCGGGCCCGCAGGCGGGCCCGCAACCACGCCGTCTCCCTGGTGGGTTACACCAACGCCGGGAAGTCGTCCCTGCTCAATGCGCTGACAGGAGCCGGAGTGCTGGTCGAGGACCGCCTGTTCGCCACCCTGGACCCTCGGACCCGACGCCTCGACCTGCCCGGGGGGGAGCAGGTCCTGTGCTCGGACACGGTCGGGTTCGTGCGCCGCCTGCCCCACGGCCTGGTCGAGGCCTTTCGCTCCACCCTGGAGGTGGTCAGCGAATCCGACCTCCTGGTGCACGTCGTGGATGTCTCTGCCGCCGACCCGGGGGGTCAGATTGTGGCCGTGCGCGCCGTACTGGCCGAAATAGGCGCAGACCAGGTCCCCGAGTTGCTGGTGTTCAACAAGGCCGATGTGGATCCCGAGGCAGCCAAGGAGCTGGTGGCCGAGCACGACGGGTCGGTGGCCATCTCGGCGCTGACGGGCGACGGAGTCCGTCCCATGCTGGTTCAGGTGGGCCGACGCCTGCGGACCTTGGCCGACGTGGTGGAGCTGGTGGTGCCCAACCACCGGGGTGACGTCCTGGCCGGCATTCATCGAGAGGGTGAGGTGCTGGTCGAGACGTACGGGGATTTCTCGGTGCGACTCCGAGCACGCCTGGACGCGGCCGGCCAGGCCCGCTTTGCCGAGTTCACGCCGTGAGGGGATTGAGCGGGACCGCATCGGAGGGCTTCGTGCCGCCCCCCTATCCCTATGATCGCCTCGATGTCCTAAGGACGCTGGCCGAGCGCCACGTCGGGGGAATGGTGGATCTAAGCGTGGGTACACCGTGTGACCCTCCTCCTCCGGAGGTGGTGGCCGCGCTGGCTTCGTCGGGCTCGGAGCGGGGCTACCCGCCGGCCAAGGGGACGACGGCCTACGTGGCATCGGCTCGGGCCTGGCTGGCGCGGCGCTTCGACGTGCACGTGCCGGCGGGGGCGGTGGCCGCCTGCATTGGCACCAAGGAGTTCGTGGCCACCCTGCCCCAGTGGCTCAAGCTGCGTCGCCCGTTGCGCGACACGGTGCTGTACCCCGCCATCGCATACCCCACCTACGCCATGGGGGCGACGCTGGCCCAATGCCGTGCGGTTCCGGTGCCGACGACCAGCAGGGGAACCATGGACCTGGCGTCACTGGACCCTTCGGACGTAGAGCGAGCCTTGGTGCTGTGGGTCAATTCGCCCGCCAATCCCACCGGTGTCCTCGAGGATCTCGACTCGGTCGCGGCCTGGGGCCGGGACCATGGAGTGGTGGTTGCCGGCGACGAGTGCTACGCCGAGTTCACTTGGAACGGCGCCCCCCGGAGTATCCTGCAGACCGGTTTCGAAGGCGTGGTGGCCCTTCATTCCCTTTCCAAGCGTTCCAACCTTGCCGGGGTGCGGGCAGGTTTTTATGCCGGAGACCCTGAATTGGTCGGGTACCTGTCCGAAGTTCGTAAGCACGCCGGCCTAATGGTTCCCGGACCGGTCCAGGCCGCGGCTTGCCTCGCCTGGGACGACGACGTCCACGTGGCGGCCCAGCGCCACACCTACCGCCAGCGCCTCGAATTCATGGCCGGCGTTCTGACGGGCGCGGGCTATCCGGTTGGCCTTCCCGAGGGGGCTTTTTACCTTTGGGTTTCCCATTCCGAGAGCCACCCGGCCGAGGCCGGGGGGTGGGCCTTGGCTGACGAGTTGGCCCGGCGGGGGGGAGTCCTGGTCAGCCCCGGCGACTTCTACGGACCAGGCGGCCACCGTTACGTCCGGGTGGCCATGGTGGCGCCCATGCCCCGGTTGGAGTTGGTTGCCAACCGGCTGGCGCGCACCCACTGACTAATCCCGCTGGACCCCTTCGGATTGACCCTCCCGCCTGGGCCGTCCCGCTTCACCCTTTCGGATTGACCCTTGCGCCCCAGGCCGTCCCGCTTCCCGAACCGCGACTACTAGGGTCAGGCCATGGCGGATTTGGAATCCCGTGTGAGCGAGCTGTGGGCCAGGCGCGACGAGCTTGATCCTGGCGATGCCGACGCCCGAGGCATCGTGGACGAGGCGATCGACCTGTTGGACTCGGGCCGGGCCCGGGTGGCCGAGGTGGACGGTGCGGACCAGGTAGTGGTCTACGAGTGGCTGAAGCAGTCGATCCTGTTGTTGTTTCGCCTGTCCGAGGTGACCACGGTCGAGCTGGGGCCATTCGAGTACGCCGACCGGATCCCTCTCAAGAAGGGGTTTGTCGCGGCCGGGGTGCGGGCGGTGCCAGGGGCCTCGGCTCGATGGGGGAGCTTCTTGGATCGGGGGGTCATTCTGATGCCGAGCTATACGAACATCGGGGCTCGAGTGGGAGAGCAGTCCATGGTCGACACCTGGGCCACGGTTGGCTCGTGTGCCCAGATCGGGGCTCGGGTCCACCTCTCGGGCGGAGTCGGCATCGGTGGTGTGCTGGAACCACCTCAGGCAGCCCCGGTGATGATCGGTGACGATGCCATGGTCGGGAGCCGGGCCATGGTCACCGAGGGGGCGCGGGTGGGCCAGGGGGCGGTACTCGGGGCCGGAGTGATCCTTAACCCGTCGATTCCGGTCATCGACGCCGAATCCGGGGACGAGATATCCCGCGGGGTCGTGCCGCCTTGGTGCGTGGCCATCAACGTCTCGCGCCGCCGCCAGTTCCCCGGAGGAGAATTCTTCCTACCCTGCGTTTTGGTCATCAAGCGCCTGACCCCGGGAGAGCGCCATGACAAGGCGGGCCTCAACGACCTGCTGCGCCAGCACGGGGTGGCTACCTAGGCAGGGCGCCAGGTGGATCAGTTGAGGGCCAGGGTGGACCTGGCCGGCGTCACGATGTCGAAGCGCACCTGGTCGGCCGGGACCGGCCTGGATAGGAGGTAGCCCTGGTAAAGGTCACAGCCCAGTTGGCGCACCTGGTCCAGCTGCTGAGCCGTCTCGACTCCTTCGGCAATCACGGTGAGGCCGAGGGCCCGGCCCAGGCTGGCGATGGTGGAGGCGATGGCCTCGTCGTCGCGGTTGTGGCCCAAGCCGGCAACGAAGGATTTATCGATCTTGATGAACTCCACCGGGAAGCTTCGCAGGTGAGCCAGCGACGAGTAGCCCGTGCCGAAGTCGTCGATGGCCAGTTGTACGCCCAGGGCCCGGATCTCGGCCATGGTGACCACGGCGGAAGCGGCATCGGCCATGAGGGCCGTCTCGGTCACCTCCATGATCAATGCACTGGCGGGAAGGCCCGAGGAGCGTAATGCGGTGGCGATGGCCGGGATCAGCTCCGGATCGCTTAGTTGGCGAGCCGACAGGTTGACCGAGATGTTGGCGTCCTTGGCCCCGGGCAGATCTCGGCGCATCCGGGCCATGGTGGAACACGCTTCGCCCAGGATCCATCGACCCAGGGGGACGATGAGGCCGGTCTCCTCGGCCAGGGGGATGAACTCGATCGGGGGGATGAAGCCCCGAGTGGGGTGCTGCCAGCGGACCAGGGCCTCCAGGCCGATGATGCGGTCGTCGCTCGGTCGGGCCATGGCCTGGTAGTGGATGATGAGCTCGCCCCGTGCGATGGCATGGCGCAGGTGCTCGGTGTCCTCCAGGCTCGCCACCGCCCGGCGCCGTAGCTCCTCGTCGAAGATCTCCACCCGGGCACGGCCTCGCTCCTTGGCCCGGAACATGGCCACGTCGGCATCTTGGAGCAGGTCCTGGGCTCCGCGGCTCTCCCGGTCGGCAAAGGCCACTCCCACTGATGCCGTGACCGAGACGGTCCGCTTGATCGATGCCGATATGGGTTGACCGACGATCTCGAGGAGTTGCTCGGCCCGTTTGACCGCCTCGTCCACGCTTCCCACATCGCGACACAGGACGGCGAACTCGTCCCCGGCCAAGCGGCTGACCAAGTCCTTGGAGCCCACCGCTTCCTCCAGGCGCAGGGCGGTGGCGACGAGGACCTCGTCCCCGGTGCTATGCCCCAGGGAGTCGTTGACCAGCTTGAAGCGGTCCAGGTCGATGAATAGGACGGCCATGCCGACGCCGGTCTGGCGGGCTGATACCAGGGCCAGGCTGAGCGTCTTGGCGAAGAATGCCCGGTTGGCCAAACCGGTGAGGGAGTCATGATTGGCCTGCCAATTGAGCTGGGCCTCGGCCGCCCGGCGGTCGGTCACGTCGGAGAAGGAGCAGACCACGGCTTGTGTCCTGGCGCTGCCCCCGCCGGGGGCCAGTCGGGCCTCATCGGCCAATAGCCGGCAGCTGATAGACAGCCACTGGGTAATGCCGCTGTCGTTGATCACTCCCATTACCACGTGGGCTTGGGGTTTGCCGGTGGCCATTGCGAGTTGGTCGGGGAACTCTTCGCGAGGAAAGACCGAGCCGTCCTTGCGAGAGGCTGGATGGATGCCGGCGAAGACGTCCTGGCCCACGGGCTTGGTGAGGCGATCACCCAGGATCCTTTGAGCGGCGTCGTTGTAGGAGGTGACCTGACCTCGGTGGTCCAGCACGACGATGCCCTCTTCCAGGGCGGCCACCACGGCGGTGTAGCGCTCCTCGGCGGCCCGACGACCCTCCTCGGCCCGTCGGGCCGCGGTTATCTCGGTGCACACCGCCACCCAACCCGAGGGCTGGCCCTGCTTGTCGACGATCGGGGCCAGGGACACCCTGGTGTCGATGAGACGGCCACCCTTGTGGACGTGGACTCGCACGCCGCTTTCCACCACGGCCGCCCCCCGCGTTTGGTCCGGGGCCAGGACGTCGGCCACCTGGCGGCCCACCACCTCGGCCTCTTTCCAGCCGTACATGGCCTCGGCGGCCGGGTTCCAGCTCTCCAGGCGTCCTTCGCAGTCGA
>JBOGIG010000145.1:0-5484 GCA_050742455.1 Acidimicrobiales bacterium | reverse complement strand
GTGCCCGGGGCGGGAGTCGAACCCGCACGCCCGTGAAGGCAAAGGCGTTTGAGGCCTCCGTGTCTACCATTCCACCACCCGGGCCGAGCCGACAGCATACCCGTGCGGGGTCACGCCCTGTTCTGGGCCAAAGCATCTGAACGAGAATTGGATGAAACCAATCCCCTACCATGCGGGTCCAAAGATCAGCCGAACAGAGCGGAGGCGACGAAAAAGGTGCTCGTATTCACTTTCCCAGGACAGGGTTCCCAGCGACCCGAGATGGGTCGCGACTGGGTCGAACACCCTTCATGGGAAATCGTGGCCGACGCCGGGGCAGCGACGGGACGCGACGTGACCCGGCTGCTGCTGGATGCAGACGCTGAGGAACTGACCCGGACCAGCAATGCCCAGTTGGCCACGTTCACGATGAGCCTCGTGGCCTTGGACGCCATAGAGCGCCTGGGACTGGCTCCGGCGGCCTGCGCTGGGCACAGCCTGGGCGAGTACACGGCTCTGGTGGCCTCGGGCGCCTTGTCGTTCGAGGACGGAGCCCGCCTCGTGGCCGAACGGGGACAGGCCATGCAAGCCGTGGCCGACGATGAGCCGGGCACCATGGCAGCAATTCTCGGACTAGAGGACGACGCGGCCGAGGCGGCATGTGCCCGGGCCGAAAACCAGGCCTGGGTGGCCAACTACAACGCCCCGGGCCAGGTCGTCATCTCCGGGAGTCCGAACGGAGTGGCCGAAGCAGGCTCGGTGGCCAAGGAGATGGGGGCCAAGCGGGTCATGCCCATTGCGGTGGGCGGCGCATTTCACACGCCGATGATGGCCCCGGCCCGTGACCGGTTGCGCAAGGCCTTAGCCGAGGTCACTTTCGAGGACCCCGAAACACCGGTGGTAGCCAATGTGGATGCGAGGGTCCACGCCAAAGCCGGCGCCTGGTCCGGGCTGTTGTCGGCCCAACTGTGCAGCCCTGTGCGTTGGCGCCAGAGTGTCGGCGCCTTGACCAGGCTCGGCCCTGAACCCCACACTTTCGTCGAGGTGGGACCGGGCGGCGTGTTGACCGGCTTGGCCAAACGGATGTCGCCCGGCTCCCACGCCTTGAAGGTGGGCCAACCCGATGACCTGGACAAACTGGTGAGAGACATCGCCGGGCCGGCAGCTCCCCAGTCCTACATCTCGGCCCATCAGGGCGAGCATCTTTACATGTCGGAGAGAGTGATTGTGAGCCCGTCAACCGGCGTGTTCACGCCGGACCCCGATCTGGTGGGCTCGGTCGCCACCGGGGACCGGGTGGGCCAGGTCGGCCCGGCCGAAGTCCGATCACCCTTTGCCGGGGCCCTCATGGGATTCCTGGCCGTCGGCGGCGAGCGGGTCACTCAGGGACAACCCTTGGCCTGGCTGCGAAGCGTTGGGGGTGAGGAGTGAGCCGGGGAGCGGCCATAACCGGCTGGGGGGGTGCACTTCCCGACCAGATCGTGACCAATGCCGACTTCGCCGGTCGGCTCGACACCAGCGACGAATGGATCACCGAACGCACCGGCATCAAGGAACGCCGCTTCGGTGGTACTGCCGCCGGTCTGGGCACACAGGCGGGCCGGATGGCCCTGGACCGGGCCGGGCTGACAGGCTCGGACATCGACCTGGTCATACTGGCCACCACCACTCCCGACCTGGTCATGCCCGCCACCTCATCCATCATCGCCCACGACCTGGGTATCACCGGCGGGGCCATGGATCTGAACGCGGCTTGTGCCGGGTTCGTATACGCCCTGGGCGCGGCCCACGGGTTGATCCTCGGCGGCCTGGACCGGGTCCTGGTCGTCGGATCCGACCTCATGGACCGCATCACCGACCAGGACGACCGGTCCACAGCCATTCTCTTTGCCAGCGGCGCCGGGGCAGTGGTGCTCCAAGCGGTTGCCGGGGAGGACCGGATCCTCAGCCTGGACTTCGGCGTGGACGGATCGGTGGTGGACATCCTCAAGTGCCACATTGGTGAGACGCTCACCATGGAGGGCCGGGAAGTATTTCGTCGGGCCGTCAGGGTAACGGTGGACTCGGTTCGCTCGGCCCTGGAGCGGGCCAAGGTCGCTCCTGCTGACATCGCCCTGTTCATTCCCCATCAGGCCAACCTGCGCATTATCGAAGCCGTCAACCAGCGCATCGGCATCCCGCTCGACAGGACAGCCGTAGTTCTGGCCACAACGGGCAATACTTCGTCGGCCTCGATTCCCTTGGCCTTAGACGATGCGCTGGCCGCCGGTCGGGTGCAAGACGGCGACCTGGTTCTCATGTCGGGCTTTGGGGCAGGGATGACGTGGGCGACCGCCGTGGTCCGGTGGGGAGCTTGACCGGCTCCGCCCAGAAACCAGCTAGCGGGCCTGCCCCCAACCCCGAGAGCAAGCCCCGGGCGGTCCTGATCAGCGGCGGATCAAGGGGCATCGGCTGGGCCTGCGCTCAGGCCTTCAACCGCAACGGAGACCGGGTGGCGGTCACCTACCGCAACAACCCGCCCGACATTTCGAAATTTGGCGACATGGGGTTCGATGCCGATCGCCTGATGGCCATCAAGGCGGATGTCACCGACGCTCAGGCGGTCACCGCGGCCTTCGAGCGCATCGAGGAAAAATGGGGGCCAGTCCAGGTCCTGGTGGCCAATGCCGGAGTCACCCGGGACACCCTGTTGCTGCGCATGTCCGAGGAGGCCTGGGCGGAAGTAATCGCCACCAACCTGACCGGGGCCTACCGGATGTGCAAGAGGGCGCTCGGACCCATGATCCGGGCTCACCACGGACGGATCATCCTCATCTCGTCGGTGACGGCAGCCGTGGGGGTCCCCGGCCAGGCCAACTACGGCGCGGCCAAGGCCGGCCTGGTCGGCCTGGCCCGTTCGCTGGCCCGAGAAGTGGCCAGTCGTAACGTAACCGTCAACGTCGTGGCGCCCGGGGCAGTGGACACCGACATGCTTTCGGCACTGGGCCCGGCACGGCTGGAACAGCTCAGGGCCCTGATCCCGCTGGGACGGCCGGCCCGCCCTGAGGAAGTGGCCGAGGTCGTGGCTTTCCTGGCATCAGGTGCGGCGTCGTATATTACCGGGACCACCATCGCCGTCGATGGCGGCCTGGCCATGGGCCAGTAGCCTGTGCCCTGAACACACCGGAAAGGATTCACCCTGCCATGGACAACGAAGAGGCTTTCGACAAGTTCCGCACCTGTGCCGTCGAGGTCCTGCAAGTGGAACCGGCCAAGGTCACCCCCCAGGCCCGCTTCGGCGATGACTTGGATGCTGACAGCCTTGATCTGGTGGAGTTGGTCATGGCCCTGGAGGAAGCGTTCGACATCACCGTGGACGAGTCCGAGCTGGAGGGTGTGGAAACGGTGGACCAGGCCTTCAAGCTCGTCACGGCCAAGCTCTAGACATTTCAACTCCCCAGGTGTCGCCCCTCACCCCAGCTGAGCCACCCGGCGACTTGGACCAGGGAGCCTTCAGCGATGAGGCCCCGTGGGAAGTCGCGCCGGACTCCATGTATTGGCTCCCCGGCATGGAGACATTGCGCCGACAGGTTCGCGACGAGGTACCTACTCTGCTCGGACGGCGGGCCATTCCACCCCTGGCCCGGATAGTCAAGGTTGGATCCCATCTCGGATTGGCCATGGGAACGTGGTGGCTTTTCGACAAGCGCCGGGGCCAACATGCCTCCCGGTCCGGACTGGCCAAGCGTCTGAGGCTCGCCTTTCAGGACCTGGGGCCCACCTACATCAAACTGGGCCAGATCCTGTCGTCGGGCGAGGGAATCTTTCCCGAGGAGCTGGTCAATCAGTTCCGCCTGCTGCGGGATCGGGTACCCGCCGAGCCCTACCCCACGGTGCGCAAGATCGTGGAGTCCGACCTCGGTCGACCCCTCGAAGCGGTTTTTCTGAGCTTCGATCCGGCTCCCTTGGCCGCCGCCTCGATCGCCCAGGTCCACGCTGCCGTCTTAAGGACCGGGGAATCGGTCGTGGTCAAGGTGCAGCGACCCCAAGTGGCCACCCTGGTCCGCTCCGACCTGGCCGTCATGAGCTGGATCGCGCCGCTTCTGGTGGGTCGGATCCCGGTGGCGGCACTGGCCAACCCGCCCGCCCTGGTTGAGCTGTTTGCCGAGACCATCGTGGAGGAGCTGGACTTCCGCCTCGAAGCGGCCAACATGTTGGACATCGCACGCATCCTGGCCGAGACCGACCAGAGGGCACTGGTCGTGCCCCGTCCCCATCCCCGCCTGGTGACCCGTCGGGTGCTGGTCATGGAGCGACTGGACGGATTCGCCTGGGACGACGTGGTGGGCATGAAGGAAGCAGGCATCGACACGTCGGCCGTCCTCCGTGCCGGGATGGTGGCTTTCATGGAGGGGGCCATGCTCTATGGGGTGTTCCACGGAGATCTACACGGGGGCAATCTGTTCGTGCAGCCGAGCGGCCGGGTGGTGCTGCTCGATTATGGCATCACCGGGCGTCTCGACGAAGGGCGTCGGCTGGCCTTTCTTCGCCTGTTGATGGGAGGGACCATCAACGACGTAAGCATGCAGATGGAAGCTCTGCGAGACCTGGGGGCCCTCCCACCCGACGCCGATCTCGAGGCGGTTATGCGGGACCTCGGAGTCGACCAGCCGGTCAAGGATCCCACCACCATGACGGCCGAGGAGCTGACGGCCCAGATCAAGGACCTGACGAAGGCGCTCTTGGGCTACGGGGCCCGGATGCCCAAGGAGCTGATGCTGTTCGTGAAAAACATGCTCTTTCTGGACGGTTCCGTGGCGACCTTGGCGCCCGATGTCGACATCCTCGAGGAGTTGACTCGGACGGCGACGTATTTTGCCACCCGCCATGGCGACCAGATTGCCCGCGATGTGGGTATCGATCCCCGTCAGGTGGAGATCGACCTCGACGGGGTGAAGGCTTCGTTCGGACTGAGCCCCGACACGGTGGGCCTCACCTACCGAGATCTCCAGGAGCGCCGAGAGGTCATCCGCCGACGCTTCGAGAAGCGGGACCGAGCCCGGCCGTGATGCGCCGGCCGTGGTGCTCCGCACCTGATGCACCGTCCGGTGGGCGACATGACGGTTCGAGCGACTCAGCCTCATCGCCCTCGTCCACGCCCCACCATGATGGCTCTATGAGCGTCGCCCAAAGCGCCTGAACCACCAGTTGGGGTCCCGGGCATGGGCGTGGAAGTGGTCCGGTATCTGGCGCATGACCCGATCCAGGGAATAGCCGCCCAGACCGAAGCGCTCATCGGCCACCTTCGACAACATCCCCAGCATGTGCTCTACCTCGCCATCAGGGGGCTGGGGACCATGGTGGGCCCATACGACCATGGGCACCGAGCACACCTCGCAGTCGGCCACCCAGCACACCTCGTCCTCGTGAAACCAGGTGGTCATTCGGGCCGCTTCACAAAGGTCACAGCCCTGGCCGTCAGCCGGCATCGAGCCCGGCCCGCAATTCCGCCACGAACTCCCCTGC
>JBOGIG010000144.1:0-1937 GCA_050742455.1 Acidimicrobiales bacterium | reverse complement strand
CCAGATGGGTACTCATCGAGGATGAGCCTGACCAACCGGCGTCCGGGGGTGGGCGCTCACCCGGCGCTGGATGCGGGGGTGGCCGAGCGCGAGGTAGAGGAGACCTTCCTCAGCGTGGTCGACGAAGGTCGACGGCGGATGTCAAGGCGGTGGTGGCCATTGCTGTCCACTGGCGTAGTGGGAGGCGTGGACGTCGGCACAGGGGTGCTGGCTCTGTTGGTGGTGGACCACGCCACCGGGGACAAGTTGCTCGCCGGTCTGGCCTTTTCCATCGGCTTTGTGGCCTTGTTGTTGGCTCGCAGCGAGCTGTTCACCGAGGACTTCTTGGTCCCTGTCTCCACCGTCATCGCCCGCCAGGCCCGCCTGCGCATGTTGCTCCGGCTGTGGGCGGGAACCCTGGTGGCCAACCTGGCCGGGGGATGGGTGTTCACCTGGTTCATCATGGCGGGCTTCCCCGACCTCGACGCCACCGCCATCCAGTCCGGGTACCACTATGTCCAGTTGGGGATCGGAGTGCGGGCCTTTGCCCTGGCCGTCCTGGGCGGTGCCGTCATTACCCTCATGACCTGGATGCAACACGGCACCTCCAGCGAGGGGGCGTCGATAGTGGCGGCGGTGACGGCCGGATTCCTGTTGGGCGCCGGCCAACTCAATCACGCCATCGTCAATTCCCTGAGCATGTTCGCCGCGCTGCATACCGGCCATGCCCCTTTCGGCTATCTGCAGTGGGCGCAAACAGCGGGCTGGGCCGCCGTGGGAAACATGGTGGGGGGAGTGGGCCTGGTCACTCTGCTGCGCCTGTTGCAGGTCCCGCACAAGGTCAAAGAGGAACGCGAAAACCCTGCCCCCGGGGTAGCACTGGGCGACCGCCGCCGCCAGGACGACGACGGCCAGTAGTTCGATGGCGCAGATAGCTGATTGCGGCCAGGCGTCCGCGACGACTTTGGGTTGGCTTCAGCCCACCGGTAGGGCGTCGAACTCTTCGAGCAGGGGACGGGCATAGGCCACCCGGCCGGTGAGGGACTCCGGATCCCCGGTGCACAACAGCCAGGCCGCCTCGGCCATGTAGGCCACCGGCTCATGGTGCTCAATCGGTATGCGTTGGTCCAGGCCGTGATGGATGACCCCTGGGGTGAGGACCAGGCCGGAGGGGGACAAGGCGTTGACGGCGATCCCATCGCGGGACACCTCCGAGGCCAGCCCCGTGGTGAAGCGCTCCAGTGCCGCTTTGCACATGCCGTACACGGTGCCACCCGGGGCATGGCCGTAGGGAGGGCCTTGGGGGTGGCGAGCCGCCCCCGACGAGATATTGAGGATCCAACCCCTGGCTCGTCGGCGCATCTCGGGCAGGACCCGTTGGGCCAGGTCCAGGGGCGCTCGGACCTGGACCTCGAACATCAACTGATAGTGGCGATCGGCGAAGTCGGCCACCTGTTCAAAATACGTAATGGCGGCGTTGTTAACCAGCACGTCGATCGGCCCCAGCTCGGCCCGGGTGCGCTCGATGAGCCGTTGGCGGTCCTCGGGGAGGGCCAGGTCGGCGGGAATGGCCACGGCGTGGCCCCCGGCACTGACGATGGCCCCCACGGTGGCGGCGATCCCCCCGGCCAGGACATGGTCACCGTCCTCGACGGTTCGAGCTGTGACTGCCACGGCGGCCCCGTCGGCGGCCAGACGTAGGGCTATGGCTTCACCGATGCCCCGGCTGGCCCCGGTGACCAATGCCACCCGACCGGCCAGGGTACCGGCAAGGGGGTGTAAGGCGCCGGCCAGGGGGCCACCAAGGGGGCGCAAGGCGCCGGCCAGGGGGTCGGCGTCCTGGCTCATGCCCGCTCTCCTTGCATGTTGGCGTTGGGGGCAGCCCGGCTCACCAGGTCAGGGATCACGGCTCCCAACTCTTCGGGGTCCCACCGGGCTCCCTTGTCCACCGCGGGACC
>JBOGIG010000143.1:0-2549 GCA_050742455.1 Acidimicrobiales bacterium | reverse complement strand
TCAGGGGCTGAGCCCACTCGGAGAAGAACTCCCCCAGGGTGTAGGTGGTCGGGGTGGGGGACTCCACGTGGATGATGCCCGAGGTGTCATGGGTGTGCACTGGGGATAGTTGGTGGGCGGCCTCGTCGATCCCGATGCCGGCGGGAACCACGATGTGGCTGCCATTGACGATCACATCGAGGTGGACGTGGATGTGTTCGACCTGGCCTTCGGTCGAGAGCATGTGCAGCCCGGCGGCGGTGACCGCCGCGGTGGCGTTGGCCGGGGCGGCCCAGGTAACCGCGGGAGTCGATGTGGAAGAGCCGATGATGGCCGGGTTGTCGTTTCCCGGGCTGCTCCCGCAGGCGGCCAGGCCCAGGGCGGCCAGAGCGGCGCCGCCCATGCCTATCATCGAGCGGAGTCTCAACACGGGTTCGCCTTCATGACCCAACCGTACCGGAGGATTCCGCCGATGCCCGATCAATCCCAGGCCCCAAACCGCCAGCCCCAGGCCGGCGAGGGGAACGCCGGCGCCGGCGCAGACGACCCGGCTCAAGCCATTGCGCTGGAGAGCCTGCTCGATCGTCTCGACCTTGGAGAAAAGGTGGCCCTGGTATCGGGGGTGGACCAGTGGACGACGCCGGGGATTTCTCGGCTGGGGATACCCCCCCTCAAGTTCAGCGACGGACCCATAGGGGTGCGGGGGGCCTCGGAGCTGGGTACGACGTCGGCCTGCTTCCCGTGCGGGACGGCGCTGGGGGCCACCTGGGACCCGGACCTGTTGTTCGAGGTGGGCCAGGCCCTGGGCCAGGAGGCCAGGACAAAAGGGGCCCACGTCGTCCTGGGTCCGACGGTCAACATCCACCGGTCCCCCCTGGCTGGACGCAATTTCGAGTGCTACTCCGAGGACCCCGTCCTGACCGGTCGCTTGGCCGTGGGATACGTGCGGGGCCTGCAGTCCACTGGCGTGGGCGCAACCGTGAAGCACTTCGTGTGCAACGACAGCGAGTTCGAAAGGATGACCATCTCGTCGCAGGTGGGTGAACGTGCCCTGCGCCAGATCTACTTGGTCCCATTTCGCGATGCTGTCGTTGACGGGGGCGCCTGGGCCGTCATGTCGGCCTACAACCGCATCAACGGCACCTACGCCTGTGATCACACCGAGCTCATCAGGGGCGTCCTCAAGAACGAGTGGTCCTTTGACGGCGTGGTGATCTCGGACTGGTGGGGAACCAAATCAACCGAAGCTTCGGCTCGGGCCGGGTTGGACCTGGAGATGCCGGGTCCCGCGGCTTTTTGGGGCGACAAGTTGATCGAGGCGGTCATGCAGGGCCGGGTGGAGGAGGCGGACCTGGATGACAAGGTGAGGCGCATTCTCAGGCTGGCCCAGCGCACGGGCGCCCTTGGCACCGCACTACTTTTCGGATCGGCCGAGGGGACGGGCACGCCGGGTTCGCGGGCCGCCGCCGAACCGGAGCGCTCGGTCGACCGGCCCGAACCGGAGCGCTCGGTCGATGACCCTGCCCACCGGGAGCTGGCCCGCCGGGCGGCCGTGTCGGGCATGGTGTTGTTGAAGAACGATCGTGGGGCCGAGGGCGAGCCGGTGCTGCCGCTCGACGCTGGATCGCTAAGGACGTTGGCCGTCATCGGTCCCAACGCCGACGTGGCCCGCATCCAGGGCGGGGGTTCGGCTCGGGTGGAACCCCACTATCAGATCAGTCCCCTGGAGGGCTTGAGACATAGGGCCGGCACCGGGGTGGAGGTGTTCTTCGAGCGGGCCTGCGCCATCGATCGCAGCACTCCGGCCCTGGACTCCCGCCTGATCGATGCGGCTCGGGTCGAGTTCTTCGCCAACGACCGCTTCGAGGGCGACCCCGTCACCGTCATCGAGGCCGGCCGGCTCGAGTTCACCTGGCACGGCACCATGCACCCCGACTTGAAACTGGGATCTTTCTCGGCCCGTGCCACCACCCGCCTCACCCCCTTGATAACCGGGCGCCACCGTCTGGCCCTCACCTCGGCAGGTTTTTCCCGCCTGGCTTTGACCGGCGAGGTCGTGGTGGACAACTGGACCAAGCAGACCAAGGGGACGTCGTATTTCGGATTGGGGACCACTGAAGTCAACGCCGAGGTGGAGTTGACCGCGGGCGAGGTCTACGACCTGGTGGTGGAGTTCGCAGCCCGGCCCAACTGGCCCATGGCCGGGTTCATCGCCGGGTGTGCTCAACCCGACCCCGACGACCTCATGGAGTCCGCCGTGGCCCTGGCCCGGCGCTGTGACGCGGCCGTGGTGGTGGTGGGCCTCAACTCGGGATGGGAGACCGAGGGTCGAGACCGGACCACCATGTCCCTGGCGGGGGACCAGGACGAACTGGTCGCCCGGGTGGCGGCGGCCAATCCCAACACCGTGGTGGTGGTCAACGCCGGATCGCCGGTGGCAATGGACTGGGCCCTTGACGTTCCTGCCATCCTCCAGATCTGGTATCCGGGCCAGGAGCTGGGCCACGCCTTGGCCGAGGTGGTCTTCGGCGACAGCGGCCCCGGTGGGCGCCTTCCCACCACCTTCCCCT
>JBOGIG010000142.1:0-7366 GCA_050742455.1 Acidimicrobiales bacterium | reverse complement strand
CCATCCCGGTTCGCCGAACCTCCCACACCGCCGAAGCTCCCGACAGTTGCTTGGATCAACGAACCCCAGGAGGCCCTGATACAGAACGTTTGAAAGAAACTTGTCTCAACGGCCTTGACAGCTTCCGATGCGGTCGTGCTGGTGCTCGACTCGGTCGACGACCTCGGAGAGGTGAGCCTTGATGTGGGCGAGCGAAAGCGTCTCGGTCATGACCTGTATTCTAGTCATGGCCCGGTCCTCAGCTTGGCCATGAGCATCGGCCTTGGGCAGCTCTGAGCAAATGCCGACTTCAGATTCGTATGACTCGAAGCCCGGGTATGTCGTCGTAGTCGTTGTCCTGGGATGCGACTGCCAGGTCGTTGGCGATTGCCGTCGCAGCGATCCACGAGTCGTTGACCGGCATTCGTTTGCCCGCGTCCCGAAGGGCGAGGCGCAGGGCTGCCCAGGCATGAGCAACTCCCTCATCGACCGGCAGGGGGTCGAGCGCCGCGGCTGCTAACAAGGTTTCCAACCGTCGTGCCTGGGTCGGCCCGTCCTGGGCAGCGAGGACCCCGAGGCGAAGCTCGCCCATCGTGATGACCGACACCGAGACGCGCCCGGGTGGGGGCGCGGAGAGCGGTCGGTCCTGCTCGACAGCGATGAACAGGGACGTGTCGGCGAGCACGGCCCCGCCGTCGTTGTGCTCGTTGGAGGCGGTCACGCGATCGGGAGGTCGTCGGTCGTCTCGGGCAGGAGGTCTGACAGTTCTCGGGCGAGCTCGGGATCGGCTTGCCAGCGGTCGCTGCCTCGGAAGAATGTGTTCCATGCCATCGACCTCGGCCGGGTGGGCAGCGGTCGCAGCTCGGCCACAGGACGGCCGCTTACCGTCACCCTGAGGTGCTCGCCGTGCTCGACCCGACGGAGCACGGAACTGACATCATTTCGAAGGTCGCGTGCAGGGATGTCGGTCATCGGTCCATTGTAGCATCTCTGCTACGCGACTAGGTGTCGTGCTTCGAGGCTTTCGAATCCGGCGTCATCGAAGTCGGACACGAACTCGCCCAGCCGGTGGTGCATCTCCGAAATAGACGACCATGAGTAAAGCACCGGTTGGGGATGGGCAATGTCATAGCTCGCCCATCCCATGGCCGAAATATCGGCGGGGCGGATGTCCGCCTGGCCGAAGGTCCGGGTCTCGCCCACTGACGACAGGATGCCGGCGCCGAAGGCCCGCAGATCCGATCCCTCCCACAACACACCGAACTCCATCGTGTACCAAAAGACCTGGGACAAGAAGCGCAATGCGTCGTCGCTACCGACCCGGTTCACCGCGTCGCCGAACAGGCGGTACAGCTCGGGGAACACGGGGTGAGCCAGCTGGTTGGCGTGCCCGATGACCTCGTGGATCAGGTCTGGCTCGGGGGTGTAGAGCGGCTCGGAAGGGTGGCGGATGTATTGCGTCGACCAGAACACGCCGTCGGCAAACGAGCGGTAGAAGTCCCTCAGGGGGGCGAGGCCGGCCACCGGTTGGTAGCGAAATCCGGCACTCGGTTCCAGGAGTGTCGTCACTTCGTCGAGCTGGGGGATCCGTTCGGTCGGCAGTGCCAGGGCCTCCTTACCTTCCAAGAAGGCCTGGCAGGCAAAGCGCTCGTGCAGCCCCTCCAACTGGGCGCTGACCAGTTGCCAGACCCGGTGCTCTTCATCACGGTAGGTGGGGCGGGCTATGGCTTGCCCGGGCGTCCAGGCCAGGGCCAACTCGGCCAGAGCATCGCGGCGCTCCCGGTAGCTTGGGTCGGTGACGCCGGGGTGGTCGTCGGCCAGCTCCACCCGCGCTCGGCCGTTGGGACCCGTCCTCACCGGCGAATACCTGGAACGATCCATCGTTCTCTCCTTCATACGTCCTTCATAGGTCCTTCATACGATCTACTACTATTGTGTGCCCAATTCATATGAAGGTCTAGCTCTATAGTAAAAAATCAGACGATCAGACACTATTTTGAGCTAGATCCGTACTACGGTTCACCATAACGGCGCTCAGGAGACCCCAGGTGGACGATCTGCTCGACGACATCGACCGGCATTTGGTGCGATTGCTTCAGGAAGACGGTCGCCGCAGTGTGCCCGACCTTGCCGAGCGTGTGGGCATCGGCCGGGCCACCGCGTACCAGCGACTGGGCCGGCTGCGTGACCGCGGGGTGATCCAGGGTTTCACCGCCCGGGTGGACCCGGCCAAGCTGGGGCTTCATCTGTCGGCTCTTATCCTGATCCGGGCGGAGCAGCATGCCTGGCGTGACCTAGCCCCCCAGTTGCTTTCCCTGCCGGGCGTGGAATGGTTGGGTGCAACCGCCGGTGAGTTCGACTTTGCGCTCCTGGTACGGGTAGCCGACGTCACCACGCTTCGCGACGTGGTCCTCGACGGTCTCCAGGCCCTCCCCACGGTCCGCTCCAGCCAGACCGTGCTGCTTCTGGAGGACCACCGACTCAACGCCTGAGCTGTCCTATCTCGTCGGTTCGGGTTTCATCGGTGATGAGATGGCGCACCCGAGGTGCGATCCGGGTGGCGAGGACCAGGGAGGTGGTCGTGCGAGTGATCCCTGGGATCTCCAGGATGCGGCTTACCACCATACCGAGGTGGTCGTTGTCGCGTGCCACCACCCGGCACAGCAGGTCCGACGGACCGGTGGTCATGTAGGCCTCAACGACTTCGGCGACGGCGCCGAGGTGCTCGTCTATGTCGCCGGAGCGTCCTTGGGAGATCTCCAGTGTCAGCCAGGCTGACACGCCGTATCCGGCGTTTTGGAGGTCGACGTCGGGACCAAAGCCCGTGATCACTCCGGCAGCCATCATCCGGTCCAAGTGGGCCTGGGCCGTATTGCGCGCTACCCCTACCACTCGGGCCAGCTGGAGCATCCCCGCCCGCGGCGATGCCTCCAGAGCCGCCACCAAGCGCCGGTCGATCGTATCGAGCTCATACACCCTACAAACGTGCCATATAAGCTCAAGATAGTCCAGTAATACTATACAAATTGTTCAGCTAAGATGGCTGCTGTTGACCTATTGTGGGCTAAGGCGTAAGAAGGAACCATGGCCACTAGAACTATTGCCCAACCCGTTGCACGTGCCGGATCCTCACCCTCATCCACTGGACAAGCCGCACCCGCCGAACACGCCGGATCCGCATCGACATCCGCTGGGCAAGAAGTCGCCGGTCAGTTGCTCGGATGGGATCACTTGGAGTGGTGGGTGGGCAATGCCAGGGCCGTCACCGCCTGGCTGACGTCCGGTTTCGGATTCGAGGTCGCCGCCTATGCCGGGCCGGAGACTGGCGTGGTCGATCGGGTCTCCTACCTCCTCGCCCAAGGCGATGTCCGCTTCGTGGTCACTGCCGGTCTCGCTCCTGATTCCGAGGTGGCACGCCACGTGCTGGCCCACGGGGACGGGATCCGCAATCTGGCCTGGCGGGTGGCCGATACGGCCGCGGCCTTGGAGGCATCGGCCCGGCGCGGCGCGGTGGTCACCTCCGAGCCGGTGAGCACGGAGTCCGACCAGGGGGTGCTCACCACCGCGGGCATCGCCACCTACGGCGATACCCGTCACGTCTTCGTCGACCGGTCGGCCTGGCACGGCATATGGGCGCCCGGGTTCACCGCCGAGCGACTGCCACCCCGCCCTGTCGGTCCTCCGGCCGGGTTGGCCGGCATCGATCACGTGGTGGGCAATGTGGAGGAGGGTCGCCTGGACGAGTGGGTGGCGTTCTACACCGACGTTCTCGGCTTTTCCGAGATGACCCACTTCGATGCCGAGCAGATCTCCACTCAATACTCCGCTTTGCGCTCCACGGTGGTCCACAACGCGCGAGGCGTCACCATGCCCATCAACGAGCCGGCAGCCGGCTTGAAGAAGAGCCAGATCACCGAGTATCTGGAGGCCAACCGCGGCCCCGGAGTACAGCACATAGCCCTCCGTACCTCCCACATCGTCGGCGCCGTCGAAGCGCTGCGGGAGCGGGGCGTGCGCTTCTTGGTCATGCCCGCCTCGTATTATGTTCAGGCCCAGGCCCGTGCCGAAAGCTTCGATCTGGCTTGGGAGGACCTGCAGCGCCTCGATATCGAAGTGGACGTCGAGGCCGGTGGCTACCTGCTGCAGATCTTCACCGAGACCATCACCGACCGCCCGACCCTGTTCGTCGAGATCATCCAACGGGAAGGCGCAACCGGCTTCGGGGAGGGCAACTTCAAGGCGCTGTTCGAGGCCATCGAGCGCGAGCAGGCTCGGCGCGGCAACCTGTGAGAATGCGACCGGCACTCGAAGCACTGCCCCGGTACCGTCCCGGGCGCTCCCTGCCAGGGGCGATCAAGCTGTCCTCCAACGAGCTGCCGTGGGGACCGTTACCCTCAGTGGCCTCCGCCTTGGAGCGCGGTATCTCCGGCGTGGGCCGTTATCCCGACAACAGTTCTTCGGCCCTGCGCAACCGCTTGGCCGCCAACCTGGGCGTCCCGGTCGACTGGGTGACGGTAGGTGCCGGATCGGCCGGCATTCTGCAGCAGCTGGCCCTGGCCTATGTCGACCCGGGCGACGAGGTCGTTCACGGCGCCCCTTCCTTCGAGGCCTACCCCATCTTCGCCGCCATGGTGGGGGGCGTGGCCAAGCCAGTGGCGTTGTCTGATTTCGCCCTGCACGGTCCGAGCTTGGCCGCTGCCGTTGGCCCGAGGACCCGCCTGGTCCTGGTTGCCCAGCCCAACAACCCGACGGGCCCGTCGATGCCTGGGCCCGAGCTGGAGAACCTGGCCCGCGCCATACCTGCACAGACCTGTCTCCTCGTCGTCGACGAGGCCTACCACGAGTTCGGAAGATCGGGCTGCGCCGCCATAGACCTGGTGCGGGCTCACCCTCATGTGGTGGTCCTGCGGACGTTCTCCAAGGCCCATGGTCTGGCTTCTCTGCGAGTCGGGTACGCAATCGCCCAGCCCGATGTGGTGGACGCTTTGGACAGGGTGCTGCCTCCCTTCTCGGTCAGTAGCCTGGGTCAGCTCGGGGCCATGGCTTCCCTGGATGCTCCCGACGAGATGAGCGAGCGGGTTGGCGCCGTGGTGGCCGAGCGGGAGCGGGTCCGGGCCGAGCTGGCCGGCGGCGGTTGGCCGGTCCCGGTGTCGGAGGCCAACTTCGTGTGGCTTCCGGTAGGCGACTCCACCGACGCATTGGCATCGACGATGCAGGCCGGGGGCGTCATGACCCGGGCCTTGTCTCCGTATGGGGTGCGCGTCACCATCGGCCTTGTTGCCGAGAACGATCAATTTCTCGGTGGCTTCTTCGAAGCGGTAGCAGGGCCTGTTGGATCGTCAGTGGCGGCGAACTGGGGACTACCGCGACCAGAGATCTCACATGTGTGACGGCTTTGGTCGCGCCAACCTTCCCTACGGGGTGGATGACGCCGGTCGGGTTGTCGTGGCCTACCAGGACTCAGTGATCGACTTGGCCTCCTTGGACCTCGATGTCGGACCGGACGTGTGGATGAGCGGGTCATTGATGGAGTTCTTCTCCCTTGGCCCACAGGCGTGGGCACTTACTCGCGGCCAGATCCAGGGACACCTCGACGACCTGCCCGCTACTGCTATCAGGCCCCGCTCGGGTGTGCGTTTGGTGCTGCCCTGGGAGGTGGCGGACTACACCGACTTTTACGCCTGCGAGGAACATGCCACCGCCATGGGTCGGCTGCTCCGCCCGGGAGCCGAACCTTTGCCTGCTGCCTGGCGCCACCTGCCTATGGGCTATCACGGGCGCTCTTCCACCGTGCTCGCCAGCGGCGAGGAGATCCCTCGTCCCTCGGGCTTGCGACGCGTCGGTGAGGACGAACCCCAGTTCGGGCCGACGGCGCGCCTCGATGTCGAGGTGGAGGTCGGCTTCGTGATCGGGGCCGGCTCGGGCCGGGGCAGATCCGTGCCTCCCGAGCGCGCCGGCGAGCACGTCTTTGGGGTGGTCTTGGTCAACGATTGGAGCGCCCGCGACATCCAGGCCTTCGAGTACCAACCGCTGGGCCCGTTCCTGGGCAAGTCGTTCGCCACCTCGGTATCGCCTTGGGTGGTTCCCTTGGTGGCTCTCGACCCGTGGCGGGTCGTCGGGCCCGCCCAGCACCCTCCGCCGGCCCCCTACCTGCGAGCCGACGAACCGCGGGGCCTCGACATCCGCCTGGAACTGGAGCTCAACGGTACGGTGGTCAGCACGACCACTGCCGCCGGCCTGTACTGGTCGATGTCCCAGCAGCTGGCCCACTTGACCGCCAACGGTGCCTGCCTTAGGGCCGGAGAGCTTTTCGCCTCCGGCACCATCTCGGGCTCTACCCCTCACAGCGAGGGAAGCCTGATGGAGCTGACCGGCGCCGGGGCCAACCCGGTCGAGCTGGCCGACGGCTCACGCCGGGACTGGCTGGCCGACGGTGACACCGCAACCGTGCGGGGCTGGTGCGGAGAGCGGGGCCGCCCGGGCTGGCTGTCATTGGGAGAAGTGGCCGGGACCGTGGCCGGCGTCGGGAAGGAGGATGGGAGATGACCTACTACTGGCGTGTGGGAGACGTGCCGTCCAAACGGCACACGTTGTTTCGCGATGGATCGGGGACCCGGCTGGCGGAGGAGCTGATGGGCGAGGAGGGGTTCTCCGGCTCTTCGTCACTGCTGTACCACCGACATTCCCCTAGCGCCATCACCGGCATCGAGGAGGTGGACGTCAAACGATCCTGCCTAGGACCCAACCACCCCCTGGCCCCATGGCATCTGAGGGTCCCTTCGCTGCCTGCTGGGGGTGACATGGTGGCCGACCGCCAGGTGCTTGCCGGCAACTCCACAGTGACTATCGCCTGGGCGGCGGCCGATAGTCCGAGTGAGCTGTACCGAAACGCTGCCGGCGACGAGGTGGTGTACATCCAGTCCGGGAATGCCGTCATGGAGTCGGTCTTTGGAACCCTGTCGGTGTCGGCCGGCGACTACGTGGTGATCCCCACCTCTACTACCCATCGCTGGCTCCCGGCCGGAGGCGAGGCGGTGGAGGCACTGATACTGGAGTCCGTCGGCCACGTAGGCGTACCCGCCCGGTATCGTACGGCCACTGGGCAGTTACGCGAGGGCGCCCCCTACTGCGAGAGGGATCTCCGACCTCCCGAGGGCCCGCTGGTGGTCCCTGACGAGGGTTCCGTGCCAGTCCTGGTCCGCTCGCGCCAGGGGTGGAGCCGACACATCCACGCTCATCATCCCTTCGATGTGGTGGGCTGGGATGGATGCAACTGGCCGCTCGCTTTCTCCATATCCGACTTCGAGCCCATAGCCGGACGCATTCACCAGCCGCCGCCTGTGCACCAGACCTTTGCCGGCCCCGGGTTCGTGGTGTGCAGCTTCGT
>JBOGIG010000141.1:0-23466 GCA_050742455.1 Acidimicrobiales bacterium | reverse complement strand
CGGGGACGAGGGCGTCACGGGGCCATCCACGTGCCCCCGTCCAGGCACAGGGTCAGTCCTGTGACGAAGCTCGAGCCCGGCCCGCACAAGAACTCCACCATGGGGGCCAGGTCAAGAACCGAACCCGGACCGCCCAGGGCCGGGGCGGACAGGGATCGGACCAGGCCGGGCGGGTGAGATGGCCGGGGCCCGTTCGGACCAGGCCCGGAGGCCGGGGCGATCGGGCTGGCCAATTCGAATTGCTCGCCGCCCACCGCCAGGCAGTTGGCCCGCAAGCCGCGGCTTCCCCACTGCCGAGCGGTTGATTTAACCAGGATTCGCAAGCCTTCCAAAGCGGTGCAATAGGCCACCTGACCCGCGGCCCCGGCCATGGCCACGGTCGGCATGACAAACAGGATCGAATCCACCCCCGCCCCCATAGCGGCCTGCACCGCCTCGAGTCCGGCCACCATGACGTTCTCACACCTGGCCTCGAAGCCGCTCGGATCGAGCGCCACGAACGGTAGGGGTCCACCCATCGGGCCCGCCACGTGAATCCAGAACCCGAGCCGGCCGGCCGTACCGTCGGCCCGTTGGGGCTCGGCAGGGCCGGGGGCCGGTTGGGGCTCGGCCGCACCGTCGGCCCGTTGGGGCTCGGCAGGGCCGGGGGGCAAACTGGCCGGGTCGATCACGTTGGCTCCCCTGTCGAGAAGGATCTTCTTCAAGGTCGGGATCGGTGCTCCCGAGCCACTCACGACACCGGCCATGCCGGTCAGCGGACCCGTGCTCACTCAGGCCATCCTTTCAATAACCAGTTCGGCAAACTTCTCCACCGCTTGCGCCCGTGCCGAATAGGAGCGCCGCGAGGCAGGATCGACAGGGATGTCAGCTCGGGCAGAGCTCTCTGGCCCAGCGGTTACGGAATGGCTCAGCCACGGGGCACAGAGCACGCCGGTGACCCCGGCGTCCTCCAAACGCTTGAGTAGATCGGGGTCGGGCATGGCCATCACCCCCAGGATGATCTCAAAGGGCTCGGCCCGGCCCGCTACGTCATCACGTTCTTTCCTTACGCGTCGGACCCAGTCAAAGGCGTCGTCGACCGGGTAGGCATTGCCGATCCAGCCGTTGCACAGTCGAGCGGCCCGTCGCAGCGCGGCGGGGCTCTGCCCGCCGCCATAGATGGGGACTGGAAGGGTCGGTGCCGGGCTCATCTCAAGGGAGGCGAAGTCGTAGTGCCGGCCATGGTGCTCCACCATCCCGCCCTCCCACAGGCGCCGCAGGAGTGGGATCATCTCCTCCAGGCGGGCCCCACGGTTGGAGAAGTCCTGGCCCATGGCGTCGAACTCCTCGCGCATCCACCCGGCCCCGACACCAAGTGCCACCCGGTTACCGGAAAGCACCGCCGCCGTGCTCACCGCCTTGGCCACCACAAAAGGGTGACGGGCCGGGGCCACATAGATGTTGGTGGAGAACCGGAGGTTGGAAGTGGCGGCGGCTAGGGCCCCGATGAGGACCCAGGGGTCGGGCCAAGGGGCCGAAGAGTCCCACATGGGCTTTCCCGTCGGAGAATAGGGATAGCTCGAATCCAGCTCCCGGGGAAAGAAAACGTGGTCCGAGACCATCATCCCGTGATAGCCCAACCCATCCGACAGCCGGGCCAGGGCCAGGAGTTGATCGGTATCGACGAACGCCACCGACTGCCAGAACTTCAATTTTGCCTCCCGATCGTGCATGGTAGCTGACTATCTGTCAGAATTGGTCCGAATAGAATTCGTTATAAATTTGCCACAAGGGAGACCCGGGTGGAACTGGCCGATATCGACCTCAACAACATGGACAACTTCGTCCCCGGCGTCCCGTTCGAGATGTTCGAGACGCTGCGCCGCCAGGCTCCGGTCTTCTGGCACGACGAGCCGGGAGGGACCGGCTACTGGACATTGACCCGGCATGCCGACGTCACCGCCATCAACCGCAACAACTTGTTGTTCTCCTCGGCGCGGGGGGCCACGTTCATCAACGACCTCGAGCCCGAGCTGCTCGAGCAGCAACGCATGATGCTGCTCAACATGGACCCGCCCCTTCATACCCGCTACCGCCTGCTGGTCAACAAGGGATTCACCCCCCGTCTGGTGAACCGCCTGGAGGACCGGGCCCGGGCGATAACCAACAACATCTTGGACACGGTGTGCGAAAAGGGCGAGTGCGACTTCGTCACCGACGTGGCGGCCGAGCTTCCCCTCCAGGTCATCGCCGAGATCATGGGGGTCCCCTACGAGGAGCGCAAGATGGTATTCGACTGGTCCAATCGCATGATCGGATCGAACGACCCCGAATACCAGATCAGCCCTGAGGCCGCCACCGAAGCAGCCTCAGAACTGTACGTCTATGCCAACCGCCTGGCCGCCGAGAAGAGGGCCGACCCGTCCGACGACATCATCAGCGTCCTGGTGCAAGCCGAGGTGGGAGGGGAGCGCCTGAGCGAGATTGAATTCGATCTTTTCTTCCTTCTACTGGCCGTGGCGGGCAACGAAACTACCCGCAATCTGATCGCCCACGGGACCCTGGCCCTGATGGAGCATCCCGACCAGCGGGCCCGGCTATTGGCCGATCCCGGGCTGTTGGGGTCGGCCGTGGAGGAGATGCTGCGTTGGGCCAGCCCGGTCATGTCCTTCCGCCGCACGGCCACCGAGGACACCATCATCGGCGACCAGAAGATCGCCGAAGGTGACAAGGTGGTCATCTGGTATATCTCGGCCAATAGGGACGAGGACGTCTTCGTCGATCCCATGAGCTTCGACGTGTCGCGCACCCCCAACGATCATGTGGCCTTCGGCGGGGGGGGTCCCCACTTCTGCCTGGGGGCCAACCTGGCCCGCCTGGAGATCCGCGTCATGTTCGAGGAGTTGCTCAAGCGGATCCCCGACTTCGAGGTAGCCGGTCCGGTGCAGCGCCTGCGGTCCAACTTTATCAACGGCATCAAGCACCTTCCCATAGGGTTCAGCCCGTCCGCCCCTGTGGCAGGCTGAGTCGATGGGAGTAAACCAGCGGTCGAACATCCGGCTGAGTGACGCCGAGGTCACCGCCTTCCTCCAGGGTCGCCAATCCATGTCCCTGGCCACTTTGGGCGCTGGCGGGGCCATCCACCTGGTGGCCATGTGGTACGGATTCATCGGCGACGTGATAACCATCGAGACCAAAGCAAAGAGCCAGAAAGTGCAGAACCTTAGGCGCGATCCCCGCTTCACTGCCCTGGTCGAGGACGGCGACACCTACGAGACGCTCAGGGGGGTGGAGCTGGTGGGGCGGGCCGAGCTGAGCGAGGATCCTGACGAGCTGTGGCAGGTCGGAGTCAGCCTGTTCGAACGGTATTACGGACCGGTTACCCCCGAGACCGAACCATTCGTCAAGGTAATGCTCAACAAGCGGGTCGCCGTCAAGCTCCACGTGGACAAGGTGGTGTCCTGGGACCACCGTAAGTTGGGCTGAGCCCCTAGCGGGCGGCGGGCCCTCAGCGGGCGGCGGGCCCTTTCTGACCTGACACCGACCACAACAGGATGCGGGTCAGGGCCTCCTCCAAGTGGGAGGTCCGGATGCCCCAGAACTCGAAGCCGTAGCGATGGGCGCTGACGTGAGCCATCATCGACACCAAGACGCTGGCTGTAGCCATGGCATCCACATCGGACGGAATCCGCTTGTCCTTTTGGGATTCGGCTATGGCGTCGCGCAGTGCCTGGGTCAATGAGTTCAAGGCTCTGGTTCGCAAATTGCGAAATCGGAAGTCGCCCTCCTCGGTGGCCAGGTCCACCACATTGAAGACACTGCGGTGAACCTCCCAGTACTCCACGAATCCGGCCACCAGGGCCCGGGCCGTGGCCGTCCCCTTGCTCCCTCGCCAAGGCCCGGCCACCAGGTCCACCACGGCCTCGGCGTCGTGGACCAGATCCTCGGCCAACTCCAAAACGGCGCTTTCCACGTTGGGAAAGTACTGATAAAAAGTGGCCGACGACGTCCCCGCTTCGCGAGCGATGTCGACCACTTTCATCTGGCGGTAGGGCGTGGTCTTGAGCAGTTCCCCGGTGCACTCGACCAGACGGCGCCGAGTGGCCAGGCCGCGCCGGCCGGGAACCCTGCCGTCCGACGCGCGGACGTCATCATCAACGGATTGGGTCACGGGCATTGAGGCTACCGGGCCTTGAGCTCTCCGGTCGCCATGAGGCGAAGGGCCGACCGATGCCGTTGTCGAGCTCAGGCTCACTCCTCGCCCATATAGGCAGCCGTCACGTAATCGGCCATCTCCTGGGGAGAGCCCTGCCCGATCAGTTGTCCGTTAACCAGGATTGCTGCGCGGTCGGCCACGGCCAGGGCCGTCTGGGCGAACTGTTCCACCAACAAGATGGTGATGCCGTCCCGTGCCAGTTGCCCTACCACCTCGTACAATTCGGCCACCACCATGGGGGCCAGTCCCATGGAGATCTCGTCGAGGAGCAGGAGCTCGGGCTCGCTGGACAGGGCCCGGGCCATGGCCAGCATCTGCTGCTCACCCCCCGATAGGGTGCCGGCCAACTGACGCCGGCGCTCGCCTAGGCGGGGGAAGCGGGCGTAGGTCCTTTCCTCCACCATGGCGGCGGAAAGGCCGGACCGCCGGTAGGTGTGCATGCGCAGGTTCTCGGTGACGCTCAGGTTGGGAAATACGCCCCGGCCCTCGGGTATGGCGCACACGCCGTGGCGGGCCAGCCACTCGGCCGGACGCCGACCCACCTCCTCGCCGAAAATCGCAACCTGGCCCCGGGTCGGGCGCATGCGCCCGCTGGCCAGTCTCAACAGGGTGGACTTGCCCGCACCGTTGGGGCCGAGAAGGGCAAATACGCCACCGGCCGGCACGTTCAGGGTTACGTCGGTGATGACCTCGATGCGCCCATAGGCGGCACTTACCGAGCTCAGGACCAGGGCCGGTGGTCTTTCCTGGACCGGCGCTGGGTCCGGGGCCTGGTTCGGGGTGATGGGCGATTTGGCTGCCGCGGCCGGGGCGGTGGGCGATTTGGCTACCGCGGCCGGGGCGGTGGGCGATTTGGCTGCCGGGGGCGCATTGACCCGGCCCGTGGGTGCATCTGGCCCCACGACGGCGTTCTCACCGCCGCCCAGGTATGCCTCCCTCACCGCCGGATCGGCCTGGACCTTGGCAGGCGGGCCAATGGCGATGATGTGGCCGAAGTCCAAGACGTTGACTTCCTGACACACCTTCATGACCAGGCCCATGTCGTGTTCGACCAGCAGGATGGCCAGTCCGTCTTGGGCCAGACCGACCAGCAAGTGGCCGAGCGCCTCGGTCTCGGTCGTATCCAGGCCCGAGCTGGGCTCGTCCAACAGGAGCACCGATGGGTTGGTGGCCAAGGCCCGGCCCAGCTCCACCAGGCGGGCCAAGCCGGTGGGCAGGGCATCAGCGGGTTCATCGGTCACGTGACCAAGGCCCACACGTTCGATGATCTCCTGGGCGAAGCCGGCCGCCGAGGTTCCGGGCGGGGTGTTGGATCTCTGTGTCTCGGCCGCCAGTAGGACATTTTCTCGCACGCTCAGGGTGCCGAAGATCTCCAGGCGTTGGAAGGTGCGGGCCAGACCTCGTCGGGCTCGGCGATGGGGCCGCATCCGGGTGATGTCGGACCCGTCCAGCATGACCCGACCCCGGTTGGGCCTTTGCAGACCGGTCATGACATTGAACAAGGTCGTCTTGCCGGCTCCGTTGGGTCCGATCAGACCGGTGATCTGGCCCGGGGCCACGTCCAGGCTGACGTCGGCGAGTGCCTGGACCCCACCGAAGCGGACCGCCACCGATTCAGTGCGCAGCCGAGTCAAGCTCGCCCACCTTTCCCCCCACCACGGATGCCGCGCCGCCGGTTGGCTGCCTGGTCCAGCGTCGCCGGATCGTGGCCACGCTGTCGAGCGTCTGACCCACCGCCCCGTTGGGGTTGCGTCCGATGCTGATGGCCCCCAGCCCCACCAGCAAGTAGGAGAAGTTCTGGAGCCAGTGGATGTGAGCGCCGAGAACCGGGTAGATGGCAAAGAGCAGCCCCCCGAACAGGGCCCCGCTGACGGTCGAGATACCGGCCTGAGTGATCAGCAGGAACAGCACCAGGCTGGCGAGTAGTTGGAAGTCGTTGGCTGTGACGCTTACCCGCAACCCACCGTATAGGGCACCGGCCAGGCCGGCCAGGCCCGCCGACAGGGAAAAGACGATGAGCTTGGTCACGGTAAGGTCCAGACCCAGCGTGGAACAGGCGGTGGGGCTGTCACTCATCCCAACCAGGCGCCGTCCGAATGCCCCCCGGCGCAGGGCCAGCACCCCGACAGCACAAACCGCAAACACCACAGCCAACAAGAGGATGAAGGAACGGTCGCTGCCGAAGTCGAAGCCGAACATGTGAGGGCGCCCGACGGCCAGGGTGCCTCCCGAGCCGAGGACCGAGCTCTTGGTGAAAAAGACGTTGTCCATGGCCTCGGCGAAGGCCAGGGTGGCGAGAGCCAGGTACAGACCACGAAGTCGGAGGGCGGGAATCGAGATCACAGCCCCAGCCGCGGTGCACAGCCCGATGGCGGCCAACACGCCAAGTATGGAGTGACCGTGGCCCACCTTGGCCATGGCAAAGGCCCCCAGGCCCAAGAAGCTCAACTGGGCCAGTGACACCTGGCCGCCATAGCCGCTCAGCAATACCAGCGACAACATGGCGAGGCCGATGGCGATCCCGGTTCCGACTGTGGCCAGGTTGGAGCCCGACAGGCGACCTATCACCAGCCAGGTGACCAGCACAAAGGCACCTGCACCCACCAGGGACTGGCGCAGACCGGCCACCTTGGGCGGGCGCAGCCTGACCACCCGGGCAATGCTGAGGCGGGCCTCGGGCAGGACCAGCAGGACGATGAACAACAAGATCATGGGAGAAGCCAGCACGACATCGCTTCGGATGCTCGACGGCAGGTAACCGATCCCGAAGCTGTTGGCCAGACCCAGGATCATGGCCCCGAGGAAGGTAAGGGGGAGGCTGCGCAGCCGGCCGACCATGGCGGCGGCATACCCGTTGATCACCAACAAGGTGATGGTCTGGGGGTTCATGTTGCTCTGGGGGGCGATGAAGATCCCAGCCAGGCCGGCCAGCATGGACCCGATCATCCACGAATAGGCCGCCACCCGGCCCGACGGTGCTCCGGTCAGGGACAACAGCTCGGGATCGTCGACCACGGCACGCATGGCCACACCGGTGCGTGTCCGGTAGAAGAACAGGCGCAGGAACACCGCCACCAGGACCGCGGCGCCCATGACACACAGGTCCTCGTAGGTCACGTTCACCGAGAAGATGGATACCGATCTGCCGGCGAAGAACGGGGGCAGGACCCGCACCACTGTTGGCTTCCAGATGGTGTTGACCAGGCCGAGCAGCATCAACAACAGGCCAAGGGTCACTACCAGAGCCGTCCCGGTGGTAGCGCCGTGGAGGTTGCGCATCATGAGGCGCTCCACTAGGGCGCCCAAGAGGGGGGCGATCACCCCCAACACGATGAGGAGCGATAACACGACGGGGACGCCCTGGTTGACGCTCAGCTCCCAAAAGGCGAAGGCCATGACCATGCCCACCGCCCCGTGGGCAAAGTTGAAGATGCCGGTGGTGGTGTAGGTCACCACCAGGCCGCTGGCCGTGACGGCATATATCGAACCGGTGACCAGGCCCAGAACCAGGAATGACAACACGGTGGTCACCGGCTCAACCCAGGATTCCAGGCGCTATGGGCAACCAAGGGTGATTCGATTGCGCCCTATACCTTTCGGGATTGATGGAAGCGAGGTTGATTCAGGATTGATGGAAGCGTTGGTCGTCGCAGCGAAATCCGGTAGCCGGGTCGTTCACCCTTTGGAATTTGCCGTTGTGAACTTCGATGTGCAGCCAGCACTTCGGGGGCGTCTTGGCCCCCGGGTTGGCCGGAGGCAACAGACCGTTGGCCGTGAAGCTCTTGATGTTGTGAAGGGCGGCCAGCAGACTGGTGCGGGTGGCCTTGGGACCGGCCGCTTTGAGGGCGTCGGTGAACAGTTCGGCCGAGGTCCAACCGAACAGGGCGAACAGGTCGATGCGCACGTCCGGCTTGGTGTTGTGCATCCACTTGTCGAATAGGGCCACTGCCGGCACGTTATGGGCGTCCTCGCCGAGGTACATGGCCTGGGTCTGGTCGATAAAGATGCCCTCGGCAGCCGCGGCCCCCGCCCGCTTGATGAGGGTGGAGTCGTAGGCCGTGCCGGTGGAGGAGAAGACCTGGGGCTTGAAGCCCTGCTGTGCCATGTTGTCCAGCAGGCGACTGACGCCGCCGATGTCCAATCCGCTGATGACGACCATCTTGACCCCGGCGTTGCGCATCTTGACCACATCCGCGGTGTAGTCGGTCTCCAGCACGCCTGTCACCCGGGAGTAGGAGATCTTGTAGCCATCGGCCACCATCGCTGCCACCATGGCCGCCTGAGTGGCCTTGGCAGAAGCGACGTCGGCCACCAAGGTCGCCACGTGCTGGGTGGCGTCGAAGTTGTGCTTCTTGTAGTAGTCGAACGGGCCCAGCAACCAACCTCCCGGCGATTGAGGCTGGGGGCTGAAGTTGTAAGGGCTGGCCCGCCGGGCCGAATCGAGGGCGCTGTTGATGTCAGGCATGTGGGCGGCGTTGATCAAATCGACGGGTGCGCCGTCAAAGAGCGAGAACCCACCCACCAGGGCGAAGTCGTTCTTGATCTGGGCTTGGGTCAGGGATCGGTTCTGTGCCCCGTTGAAGGCGTCGTCACCCACGTCGAGCTTGATCGTGCGGCCGTAGACGCCACCCTGGCTGTTGATGTAGTTGAAGTAGGCCTGGGTCCCGTACTTGGCTCCCTGGAACAGCCCGGGCACCGGCCCGGAGAGGATGTCGGTTTGACCAACGGTGATCGTCGTAGCCGTGACGCCCACGTCGGTGGCGCCTCCGTTGTTGCCGGTATAGGTGGTCGTGGTGGTGCCTGCGGGGGGAGCCGTCGAGGTGGAGGGGCTAGCGGCCTTGGACGATCCACAGGCACCGGCCACGAGGGCCAGGATCACCAAGGCTGCTCCAGCCCGGTTACGACGTGAACCAATCGCTCGGCAACGGTGTGAACTGACAGCCTGGCCACGGCGTGGACTCAACCTAATACCCCCTTGTACACCGCCGAACCAGGTCGGTAGTTAGGACGACGAAGGCAACCTACCGAGAATCTGACGCCCCGTCAATAGATGGAGGACTAGAGCCTTTCCACGATCATGGCCATGCCCTGGCCGCCCCCCACGCACATGGTTTCGAGCCCGATCGATTTGTCCGTATCCTCCAAAGCATTGAGCAGCGTGGTCATGATGCGGGCCCCGGTCATGCCGAACGGGTGACCGAGAGCGATGGCTCCCCCCTTGACATTCAACTTGTCCCACTCGATGCCCAGTGCCTTGGCCGACGGAATGATCTGAGCGGCAAAGGCCTCGTTGATCTCCACCAGGTCGATGTCGTCGATGGTCATCCCGGCCCGCTTGAGCACGGCCTGGCTGGCCCCGATGGGCCCCAAACCCATGATTTCGGGGTTGAGGGCCGACACTGCGCTGGCCACCACCCGGGCCAAGGGCTTGATGCCTAGAGCCTTGGCCCTGGAGTCGCTCATGACCACCACGGCGGCGGCCCCGTCGTTGAGCGGGCACGAATTGCCCGCCGTCACCGAGCCGTCGGGACGAAAGACCGGCTTGAGCTGGCTCAGCTTTTCCACCGTGGTGTCCGGTCGTGGACCGTCGTCGGTGGCGACGATGGTTCCGTCGGGCAACTTGACCGGCGTGATCTCGCGTTCGAAGAAACCGTTGGTCTGCGAGGCCACGGCCCTGTTCTGGGAGAGGGCGGCGAACTCGTCCATCTCGGTCCGTCCCACTCCTTCGGACTGGACCACGTTCTCGGCCGTCTGCCCCATTGCGATATACACATCGGCAAGGCCGGAGCCCGGCTCCCACTTGGCCGCTCCGCCCTGGGCCCGGTCCTTGCTGCGACGGCCCGCGTCGGCAAAGGCCGGGTTCACCGTTCCCGGAATACCGTCGGAGCTGCCCGCCACCAGGCGGCTGACAGCCTCCACTCCGGCCGAGATGAAGACGTCCCCTTCCCCCGATCGTATGGCGTGGGCCGCCATCCTGATGGTCTGAAGGGAAGACGAGCAGTAGCGGTTCACCGTGACGCCGGGCACCCCCTCCAGACCGGCCAGCACCGCCGTCACCCGGCCAATGTTGTAGCCCTGCTCTCCCCCAGGCTGGCCACAGCCCATGATGAGATCCTCGACCTCGGCAGGGTCAAGCTCCGGCACCTTGGCCAGCACGGCCCTGACGATCTGAGCCGCCATTTCGTCGGGGCGAAGGTCCACCAGAGACCCCTTGAAGGCCCGACCGATGGGGCTGCGAGCGGTGGCGACGATAACTGCTTCAGGCACGGCTGTCTCCTGGGTTCGAGGTAGTGCCAATGTTCCCTGCCCGCAACCCCGATGCGCCAATCCCCTCAGATTCCGGGCCGGACCGGATCTGTCCCGCCGGGTCCGAGCACGGCCCGGGCCACTTCCCCGCCGGGTCCGAGCACGGCCCGGGCCACACGATCGGTGTGATAGGTGGCGTCGCCCCAGTCCGCATTCAAGGCCCAGGCTCGCTTCATCCACAGGTGCACGTCGCTCTCCCAGGTATAGCCAGTGGCGCCATGAACCTGAAGGGCTGTCCGGGCCGCCACCTTCGCCGCCTCCCCGGCCAGAACCTTGGCCATGGAGACATCCCGTGACCTCGATGACGAACTCCGGGCCATGGAGTGAGCGGCCCGGTAGACCACGGGCCGGGCGAATTCCAAGCGGCACAGGGCGTCGGCCATCAGGTGCTTGACGGCCTGGAAGGATCCGATGGGCTGACCGAACTGCCGGCGGGTCGAGGCGTAGGCGGCAGCCATTTCCACCAGGCGTGCAGCCACCCCGATCAGCTGGGCTGAGGTGGCCAGGACGGCTCGATTCATGGCGTCAGAGATTGGGAGAGCGGCGCCGGAGGCCACCAGGTCCGTTTCCGCCGGTTCACCTTCCAGGCGACACAGGCGGCGGGAGCCATCCACGCTCGGCTGGGGCGAGAACCCGAGCGGTCCAGGCTGATCCAGATCGATCAGATAGATGCGCTGGTCCCGGATTACCACCGCGCCATGGGCCCCGTCCACCACGGCATAGGGGTGGACGTCGCTCCCCGGATCGACGGTGATGACGGCCTCGCCCATGGCAACCCGAGCCAACCACGCCGCCACACGGGACGAGCTCTCACGACCGGCCCGGGCCATCAGATCGTTGAGCAAGGGCGCTGCCACCCCCACCGTCTCAGCCAGGGGGCCGGCCAAGCCCGCGTATCCTGCCTCCTCCAGGACCAGCACCAGGCTGATCTCGTCCAGGCCCAGGCCGCCGAATTCCTCGGGTACCGTCATCCCGGTGACGCCCATGCGGCCCAGCGAGGCCCAGGTCTGCTTCCACGCCGAGGGATCATCCGCCCAGTCCCGGCGCAGACACTCCGGTGGGTACTCCGCCCCCAGAAGGTGGCGAACGCCGGCCTGGAACTCCCTTTGATGGGGTTCGAAGGAGAATCTCAATTTCGGGGCGCCCGGGGCAGGTGCAGGACCCGGTCGGCGATCACGTTCCGCTGGATCTGGTTCGTTCCGGCGTAAATGGGGCCGGCCAACGAGAACAGGTAGCCGTCGAGCCAACGTCCGCCGTCAACCACGTCCGAGGCTGTGGGGGACAGCTCGGCCTTGGACCCCAACAGCTCCATGGCCAGGGCGTGCATGTCGAGATCCAGCTCGGACCACAAGATCTTGTTCAGGCTGGCCTCCGAGGAGATCTTGTCCCCCTCCATCAACCGTGTAACCGTCCAGTAGGTATAAAGGTCATAGGTCTGGGCCTGCATCCAGACTCGGGCCACGTCCCGTCTCAGGCCGGCATCGGTCGTGGACGAACCACCGGCATTGAACAGGTCCAACAGTCGCTGGGCCGTAGCCAGGTAGCGGGCCGGGCTGCGCAGGCTCACCCCCCGCTCGAATCCGGCAGCCGACATGGCTACCGACCATCCCTGGTTGACCTCGCCCAGCACCGAGTCCAAGCCGACGATCACATCTTCAAAGAAGATCTCGGCAAAGCCTGCTTCACCGTCCAGCTGAGCGATGGGCCTCACCGTCACGCCCGGTGCATCCAGGGGGATCAGCAAGAAGGTCAATCCCTGGTGGCGTTCGGCCTTCGGATCACTGCGGTACAGGCCGAACGACCAGTCGGCAAATGCCGCCCGGGAGGCCCAGGTCTTTTGACCATTGACCACAAAATGGTCGCCCTCGAGCCGAGCCGATGTCCGGATCCCGGCCAGGTCGCTGCCCGCGTCCGGCTCGGACCAGGCCTGGGCCCAGATGTCCAGACCAGCCGCCATGCGGGGCAGGAAGCGTGCCTTTTGCTCCGGGGTACCCAGTTCGATAAGGGTCGGTCCGAGGAGGAAGATACCGTTCTGGTTGACCCGACCGGGGGCACCGGCGGCGTAGTACTCCTCTTCGAAGATCAGCCACTTGATGAGGTCTGCCCCTCGCCCGCCGTACTCCTCGGGCCAACCCACCGCCGCCCAGCGACCGGCATTGAGATCGGCCTCCCACGCGCGGTGCTCCTCGAAGCCCTGGGCGGTGTCCATGCTGGCCAAGGGCTGGGGCGGAACGTGCTCGGCCAGCCAGGTCCGTGCTTGGGTCCTGAACTCCTCTTCTTCTTCGCTGTATGTGAGGTTCACTCAGGTGATGTCGAGGCCCAACATGCGGATGGCATTGCCACGCATGATCTTGTAGACCGTGGCCTCGTCCAGCCCCTCCATCAATTCCATGGCCACCTTCTTAGTGTCGGGCCAGGTCGAATCGGTGTGGGGGTAGTCGGTCTCGAAGGTGATGTTGTCCACACCCACCTTGGCCAGGGAGTCGATCCCGTGGCGATCTCTGAAAAAGCAGCCGTAGACCTGACGGTAGTAGTAGGTGGACGGGGGCTCGGGGACGATGTCGCGCACCCCGGCCCAGGCCCGATGCTCCAGCCAGACATCGTCAGCCCTTTCCAGGATGTAGGGAATCCAACCGATCTGGCCCTCGGAGTAGGCCAGCTTCAGCTCGGGGTAGCGGACCAGCACACCGGAGAACAAGAAGTCGCTCAACGAACTCATGGCGTTGCCGAAGCTGAGGGTGGCCTGAACGGCGGGGGGGGCGTCGGCCGACGTGGCGGGCATCTTGGACGACGACCCGATATGCATGCACACCACGGTTGAGGTGGCTTGGCACTCGGCGAAGAAGGGGTCCCAGAACCCGGAGTGGATACTGGGCAACCCCAGGTGGGGGGGGATCTCACTGAAGCACACCGCCCGCACGCCGCGTTGGGAGTTGCGCCTGACTTCAGCCGCGGCCAGGTCGGCATCCCACAGGGGGATTATGCACAGTGGCGCCAGGTGGCCTCCCGAGTCGCCGCACCACTCCTGGACCATCCAGTCGTTGTAGGCCTGGATGCAGGCCAAGCCGAGCTCCTTGTCCTTGGACTCGGTGAACGTCTGGCCGCAGAATCTAGGGAAGGTGGGAAAAGAGAGCGACACGTCGACCCAATTGGCCAACATGTCCGCAACCCTGGCCTTGGCCTCGTAACAACCGGGACGCATCTCGTCGTAGGTGATGGGTACCAGACCCATGTCGTCCCGATCGAAGCCCACAGCGGCGACATGGCGCTTGTGCGGAACTATCAGGTCCTCGAAGATCCAGCAGTCGGCCTGGGGTCCGGCCTCATCGAAGGTGATCTTGTAGGTGGTACCCCCCAGGTAGCGCATCTCGCCCAGTCCGTGGCGCTCGATGCGGGGGCCGCGTTCCCGGAACTTCTCGGGTAGCCAGGTCTGCCACAATCCAGCGGGTTCCACCACATGATCATCAACGCTGACGATCATGGGAAAATCGCCGGTTACCCCGCCATCCGATTCGTCGTCGTCCCGAGTATCTGACACATCATCATATTAGGATGTGTCAGGACAATTTGCCAGGTGTCTCTGACCCGGTGTCAGGTACGGGGTTGGATCGACATCGAATCCCGCATGCTTCGGGCATCCTGTCCGGCAAGGGAGTCCACTGACACTTCGGCATTGTGGGCATGGGCCAGGTGGTGCAACCCAAAGACGGCGTCCATGCCGGCGCGCATGCCCATCAGGTCTTCGGCCTGGTTGACCGCCTTCTTGGTCAGCGCCAACCCGAAGCGGGGCATCGTGGCAATTTGATCGGCCATGGCGAACGTCTCGGCCTCGAGTTCGGCCCGGGCCACCACCCGATTGACCATGCCCAACTCCGCCGCTCGCTCAGCGTTGATCTTCTCACCCAGGAACAGGAACTCCTTGGCGAAACGGGGAGCCATCTGCCACGGATGGGCAAAATACTCGACCCCGGGTATCCCCATACGCACCACCGGATCGGCGAAGAAGGCGTCATCGGCGGCGACGATGAGATCACACACCCAGGCCAGCATGAGCCCGCCGGCCACACAGGCTCCCTGGACCATGGCGATGGTGGGCTTGGGCAGATCCCTCCATCGCCGGCACATTCCCAGGTAAACCTCCTGCTCCCGGGCAAAGCGGCTCTCCCCGCCCTCCTTGCCCACGTGGTCCCACCACAAGCTGGCCTTGCGCTCGAAGGAGGTGTCAACGTCCCGACCGGGGCTGCCTATGTCATGGCCGGCCGAAAAATGATCGCCGGCCCCGCACAGCACGATCACCTTTACTTCATCGTCATCGGCGGCGAGATAAAACGCCGCGTCCAGGGCATAGGTCATGGCCGAGTTCTGGGCGTTGCGGTACTTGGGCCGGTTCATGGTCACCACCCCGACCGGACCCCTCCTGTGATATTTCACTACCTCATCGGGCGGGGCCTGAGTCATTAGAACAGATTCTAATACGGTGCCGCGACCTCGGGCGGCTACCGTTGGGACCGGTCAGGCGACTACCTGTTCGTCAGGCGAATATCTATCCGTCAGGCCACTTCGCCGCCGAGAGGCTCCTTCTCGTCCGGCCATGTTGCCGGCAGGGCCCGAAAGGAACAGCAGGATATGACCGTTGACCTTGCCGCAATGCTCCACCCCGATCGCACCGCCGTACTCACCATGGAGATGCAACGAGGAGTTGTCGGCGACCTCTCCACCATCGAGGAACTGGCCTTGGAGGTTGCCCGCCTCAACATCATCAACAACGCGGCCGGACTGCTCGATGCGGCCCGCCGGCACGGGGTGCGGGTAGTCCATTGCACGGCCGGGTTCCGCCCCGATCTGGCCGGGTCGTCGGCCAACAGCCCCCTGCTGGCCGCCCTGACCCGTCACCCCGAGAATCTGCTGGTGGACTCCGACGCCGCCCAATTGGTTCCCCAGCTGGGACCGGCTCCCAGTGACCTGATCTCCTCCCGCCTGCACGGATTGTCCCCCTTCTCCGGTACGGCACTGGACGCCACCCTGCGCCGGCTCGGAGCCCAGTGTCTGGTTGTGACCGGTGTTTCTCTGAATCTCGGCGTGCTCGGCCTGTGCCTGGAGGCGGTCAACTTGGGATACCAAGTGGTGGTGGCCACCGATGCCGTGGCCGGGGTTCCCCATTCCTATGCGCAGGCGATCCTGGACAACACCATTTCCCTGCTGGCCACACGCTCTGACTGCCTCACCATCGCCTCGGCCTGGGATCACCGGCCAAGCCAGCACGGCTGATCTAAGGAAAAGGAACTGCCGGTCCTGGGCCGGTCCTGGGCCGGTCCCGGAGGGTCAGCGGGGGGCGCGGGGCATCCCGAGACCGGCCATGGCCACTATCTCGCGCTGGACCTCATTCACGCCGCCCCCGAAGGTGCCGACCGGGGCCTGGCGGTAGGCCCGTTCTAGTTCGCCGGCCAGAGCCTGGTCGGCGCTGCCTTCGCACAGGTAGGAGGTGGACCCCACGACGTCCATCAGCACCCGGTAGGCCTCGATGCGCAACTCCGTACCGAACACCTTCATGGCAGAGGCATCGGCCGGATTGAGCTCTCCCCCCTCCAGTCCCCAAGCCACCCGCCAGTTGAACAACTTGAGGGCCTCGGCCCTGGCCTTCACCCGGGCCAGCGCCAGGGCCACGCTTTGGTGCTCGATGATCCGCCGACCGTCGCTGGAGCGGTGGGTCCGGGCCCAATCGGCCACGGTGTCAACCATGCCGTTTATGTGGCCTACAGGGGCCAGGGCGACCCGCTCGTGGTTCAGTTGGGTGGTGATCATCTTCCAACCCTCGTTCTCGACCCCCACTAGGGCCGACAGAGGCACTCGCATGTCCTGGTAGTAGGTGGCGTTGGTCCGGCTCCCCCCTACGGTGTTGATGGGAGTGGCCTTGAACCCGGGCAGGGACGTATCGACCAACAGGATGGAAATCCCCTTGTGCTTGGGGGCGTCGGGGTTGGTCCGGGCCGCCAGCCACACGTAGTCGGCGTCGTGGCCACCGGTGGTGAAAACCTTGTTCCCATTGACCACGTACTCGTCCCCGTCACGTACTGCCCTGGTTCGAAGCGAAGCCAGATCGGTTCCCGCCTCGGGCTCGGTATAGCCGATGGCAATGTGCATCTCGCCGGCAAGGATGGCCGGGAGGAACTGGCTGCGCTGGGTATCGGAGCCGAATTTCATGATGGTGGGACCCACCGTGTTGAGCGTCACCAGTGGCACCGGCACGCCGGCCCGCTGAGCCTCGTCGAAGAACAAGTACTGCTCCATGGGTGACGCCCCTTGGCCCCCGTACTCGGTGGGCCAGCCGATGCCCAGCCACCCGTCCTGGCCCATCTGGCGCACCACGTCCCGGTAGGCCGACCCACCCGCATCCGCGTAGCGCAGCGCCTCTTTGCGCTGGGGCGACATGAGCTCCGCGAAATACCGGCGAAGCTCTGTGCGCAAGGCCAGCTGGGATTCGGTCAGGTCAATATGCACGGGATCTTCCCTCGAGCTCTGGGGACGCCATATCTGGCGATCCGTCAGAAGCTTAGAGGCGACAGGCAATGGCCGGGGCCGCATAGGGTGGGCGGGGTCGGACCGAACCGACCTAGGAGGTACTAGGAGCGACTTGGCCAAGGGAAAATACCCACCCAGTGAATTGTTGGAGGACTTCAGGCTGGCCTGTCTGTCACGGGCCCTGGACGATCGAGAAATCACCCTCCAACGCCAGAGCAGGGTCTTCTTCCAGATCGCCGGGGCCGGACACGAAGCCCTACTGCTGGGCCTGGCTCGATACTTGAGGGCCGGCTATGACTGGTTCTTCCCCTATTACCGGGATCGGGCGCTCCTCCTGGCCCTCGGTCTAAGCCCAGGCGAGATGCTCCTGCAGGCGGTGGGGTCGAGCGAGGACCCGGCATCGGGCGGGCGCCAGATGCCTTGCCATTGGGGCGACACCCGGCTGAACGTGGCATCCCAGACCAGTCCCACGGCCAGCCAGTGTCTGCCCGCCGTGGGATGCGCTGAGGCCTCGCGCTACATCGTGCGCCGCCCGGAGCTGCCCGGCTGTTCCGCCCACGGCGACGAGCTGACCTATGTGTCGGTAGGCGACGGCGCCTGCTCCAGTGGTGAGTTCTGGGAGAGCCTCAATACGGCTTGCACGCTCAGCCTTCCAGTGGTCTATGTAGTGGCCGACAACGGTTATGCCATCTCTGTACCGGTGTCGGACCAGGCGCCCGCTCCCATCTCGGAGCTGGTCCGGGGCTTTCGGGGCCTGCGGGTGGCCAAGGTGGACGGGAGGGACTATTTCGCGGTCCGACGGGTGGCTGGTCCCTTGGTGGCCCACGTGCGGGCCGGGACCGGGCCGGCCCTGATCCATGCCCAGGTGACCAGGCCCTACTCCCACTCCGGAGCCGACACCCAGTCCAAGTACCGGGGGGCTGAGGAGTTGGCCGAGGAGTCTCATTTCGACCCCATCGACCTCATGGAGCACCATCTGATCAGCGACGGGGTAATGACTTCAGACCGGGCCGGCCAGATCCGCCTGGAGGTCAAGGCAGAGGTGGCGGCGGCGGCCAAGGAGGCCCTGGCTGCACCCCGACCTGATCCGGAGTCAGTCCGGGACCATGTCTACTGCCTCCCAGACCTGACCGAGGATCTGTGCCTGGCCCCCAGCGATGGCACCGGGTTGGAGGGCGAGGTAGTTGGGCCCAAGGCTGGACCCAGGATCTCGGGCGGGCCCAAGGCTGGACCCAGGATCTCGGGCGGGCCCAAGGCTGGACCCAGGATCTCGGGCGGGCCCGAGGCCGGACCTATGGCCCTGGGTGAGGCGATTCGGTCGGCCCTTCATGAAGCTATGGAGAACGACGAGAGAATCCGGGTCTTTGGCGAAGATGTGGCCGATGCCCGGGAGGCCGTCCTGGCCAACGTCGAAGGCAAGGGCGGCGTGTTCGGCACCACTTTGGGCCTGCAGCGCCGTTTCGGCCTGGCCCGGTGCTATAACACCCCGCTTGCCGAGGCCAACATCGTGGGGCGAGCCATCGGTCAGGCCGTGCGGGGTCTGAAGCCCGTGCCAGAGATCCAATTCTTCGATTACATCTGGACGGCCATGCAACAGATCAGGAGCGAGGCCGCCACAATGCGTTGGCGGTCCAACGGCCATTTCACATGCCCCATGGTCATACGGGCCCCCATTGGCGGCTATTTGACCGGTGGCGCCATATGGCACTCCCAGTGCGGGGAGTCGATCTTCACCCATATCCCCGGACTGTTGGTGGCCTTCCCGTCCCGCACACGCGACGCCGTGGGCCTGTTGCGGGCGGCCTTTGCCGGCCAGGACCCAGTTTTGTTCCTGGAGCACAAGCACCTGCTGCGCCAGCCCTATACCGCCGACCGCTATCCCGACCCGGGATACGTGGTGCCCTTCGGCCGCGCCGCCGTGGTGAGGCCCGGGACCGGGGCCAGCATCATCACCTACGGAGCCACGGTTGAGAAATGCCGCCGGGCCATTGAACGCTACGAGACCGACCATGACCGACCGGGCGCCGTCGAGCTCATCGACCTGCGATCCCTGTCGCCCTGGGACCGGGAAATGGTTGGCCAGTCGGTCGTTCGCACCGGTCGGGCCCTGGTGGTCCACGAAGACACCCTTACCTGTGGCTTTGGAGCCGAGGTCGCGGCATGGATCTCGTCAGAGTGCTTCGACCACCTCGACGCCCCTGTCCGTCGCCGGGGCGCCCTGGATACCCATGTCGCCTACGAACCCACGCTTGAGGATCGGATCCTGCCTCAGGTGGATGATCTCATCGGCGACATCGCCGACCTGCTGGCCTACTGAGGGGCGCTTTTGGGGGGGTGGATGATCTCCACCGTGCCCCCATAGTTCCCGGCCACAAATACCCAGCCCCGCACCGGATCAACGGCGACGGAGTTGGGTTGTCGCACGGTGGAATAAGTGTCCACGAGCCGGAGGGCACCGTTGGACACCTGGAACTGGGCCAACTCGTTCGTCGCCGTCAGGGTGACCCACAGGTTGTGGTGGACCCGGTCGATGGCCACGGCGTAGGGCGAACCCGCGAGCCGATAAGAGGCGATCTGGCGCACCGAGGGTATCGAGGCGAACACCAAGATGCGGTTGCCGGCCGTGTCGACGACGTAGAAGTAAGAGTTGGACCCGACAACCTGGGTGGGCCCGCTGCCCGCCGGAACTCGCCCCAACGACTTGTCATTGGATGCATCCAACACCTCAATGGTGCGCTCCTGAGTCCCGACCACGGCCAGGCGCCGGCCATCGGTGGCCACGGCGTCAGGCTGGAAGCCGATCCCGACGGAGCCGACGATGCCGGCCGCATCCACCACGGTGACCTTGGAGGAGGAGCGGTCGATCACGAATACCTTGCCATCGGCCGAGGCGGTCTGGGCCGGTTGACCGGTGACTCCGGCCACCACCCCCGCCTTCCCGCCCCCTTCGCCGATCACGGCCACCGTGCCAGGTGATTCGATGGCGGCCAAGAACCCGCCCCCCGGACCGCGCCCTTCGATGTGACTCGCCGGACCGGCCAGGGCCACGCTCGAGCGGGTCCTACCCGCCTCGTCGGTGAGGATCACGGCGGGGGGATTGGCCGTACCGACGGCCACTGTCCCCGTCACCGGATCGACCGCTATGCCCTGAGCCCTTTGTCCCACTGGAACGATGACTCCGGCGGGAACGTCGTTGAGCGCCGGCGAAGCGGCCGGACCGGGTAAGGGGAATGCCGGTTGACTCCGGCCGCACCCCATCAGGGAGGCGGAGATAGCCGCCAGCATCACCCCCATCAGAACCGGCCCCAACCGGCGTCGGCGCGGGAACCGGCGTTGTCGCGGGACCCACGTGGTTACCATCGATCCTCGTGTACCGCCTCGTTCACCGCGCGGCGACCCCGCCAGCCCAGCCTTTCCAGGTCGGGGACCTCGGCCAAGTGGTCCACGGGCCCTACACATAGCCACGCCACGGGCCGGACACCGTCGGGCACGTCCAACAAACGGGCCAGAAAGTCCTCCCGGTAAAAACTGACCCAGCCCAGGCCCCAGCCTTCGGCGGTGGCTGCCAGCCACATATTTTGTATGGACAGGCACACCGAGTAGAGGCCGGCATCGCTGATCGAATGGCGACCCAGCACGGCCGGGCCGCCCCTTTGGGGGTCGTAGGTGACGACAATGGAAAGGCTCGACTCCAGGATCCCTTCGATCTTGATCGAATCGAACACCCGGGCCCGGTCGGCCTCCAGGGAGGCTGCGAACTTCTCCCGCTCCTCGATCACATGGCCCAGAAATGCCTCCTTGGTATCGGCCCGGCGCACCAGGATGAAATCCCACGGTTGACTCATGCCGACGCTCGGAGCGGCGTGAGCGGCGTCCAGCACCCGGCTCAGGGCCGCTTCGTCGATGGGTCCGCCGTTGAACTCGGCTCGCACGTCCCGGCGCCGATGAATGGTCTCGTAGAGTCCGGGAGTCGGGTTGTCCGGGGGCATGGGGGGCCGAGACTACCCTCGGGACGGTGAACCAGCCCACCCCCCGAGGCAAAGTCATCTACTCGCCCCCCGGTGACGTCATGAGCACTTCCCGTATGGGTCAGTACATGGAGTGGCTGGCCCGCCATCGGCACCAGGAATTCGTGGCCTACTCGGATCTGTGGCGCTGGTCGGTGGAGGACCTGGAGGGATTCTGGGCCTCCATCTGGGACTATTTCGAGGTCCACAGCTCCGCCGGCTACGGGCGCGTCTTGTCCTCGCGCGCCATGCCCGGGGCATCCTGGTTCGACGGCGCCGCGCTCAACTACGCCGAAGCGGCCCTGCGCGCCAGCGGGGATCGGGTCATGGTCATCTCCGTGAGCCAGACCCGGCCAGTGCTCGAGCTCAGCGCCGACCAACTGCGCCACCAGGTGGCCCGGGCCCGGGCCGGATTGGCTCGCCTGGGCGTCCGAAGGGGGGACCGTGTGGCGGCATACTCTCCCAATATCGCCGAGACCCTGGTCGCCTTTTTGGCCACGGCCAGCCTTGGCGCGGTGTGGTCGTCGTGTGCGCCCGAGTTCGGCACCCGGGCCGTTCTCGATCGCTTCAGTCAGATCGAGCCCAAAGTCCTGGTGGCCGCCGATGGCTACCGATACGGAAAAAAGGACATCGATCGCCGAGATCAGATCGCCGAAATAAGCCAGGCCCTGCCCAGCCTGGCCGCCACCGTGCTCATCGACTACCTGCATGCCGATCCGAGCAACGACACCGGGGCCCACCGATCCGACAGCCATGGAGCCACCCACAGTTGGGCCGGGCTGTTGGGACCGGAAGGTCCCTCCCCCGAGCAGGGTGAGGCCCAACTGGAATTCGAACAGGTGCCGTTCGACCATCCCCTCTACATCCTGTACTCATCGGGCACCACGGGACTGCCCAAGCCCATAGTCCACGGTCACGGTGGAATTCTCCTCGAACACCTCAAATCCCTGGCGCTGCACAGCGACCTCGGTCCCGGCGACCGCTTCTTTTGGTTTTCCACCACCGGATGGATGATGTGGAACCTCTTGGTGTCGGGATTGTGCGTGGGCAGCGCGGTGGTTCTCTTCGACGGCGATCCGGCCTGGCCCGACCTGTCTGCCCTATGGGCTATGGCCGAGACGACGGGCACCACGTATTTCGGCGCCAGTGCCCCGTTCCTAATGAACTGTCGCAAGGCTGGACTGGTCCCCAAACGCGATCACGACCTGTCCCAGGTGGCGGCCGTGGGCTCCACCGGCTCCCCCCTGGCCCCGGAGGGCTTCGAGTGGGCACAATGTGCGGTAGGTGAGAACGTCTTGGTGGCGTCGGTCAGCGGGGGAACCGACGTGTGCACCGCCTTCGTGGGGGCCAATCCCCTATTGCCGGTTCGGATCGGGGAAATTCCCGGCCCCTACCTGGGGGCCAAGGTCGAGGCCTTCGACTCCGAGGCCAAGTCCTTGGTCGGCGAGCAGGGGGAGCTGGTCATCACCGAGCCGATGCCGTCCATGCCCGTAGGGTTCTGGGGAGACTCGGACGGGTCACGCTACCGCTCCGCGTATTTCGAACGATTCGAAGGAGTATGGAGTCACGGCGACTGGATCACCATCCACCCCGACGGCTCGTGCGTTATCTCGGGGCGATCCGATGCCACCCTGAACCGGGCCGGCGTGCGACTCGGGACCTCCGAGTTCTACTCGGTGGTGGAATCCTTCCCCGCCATCTCCGACAGCCTTGTCGTGCACATTGAGCAGCCCGGCACCGTGGCCGGAGAGTTGTTGCTATTTGTCGTGGGGGCCGGGGGCATCGAGCCCGACGATGACCTATTGGCACAGGTTCGCACCGCCCTGGCCGGTCAGCTTTCGCCTCGCCACGTGCCCGATCACATCTACCGGGTCGCCGCCGTGCCTCGCACCCTTTCGGGCAAGAAGTTGGAGGTGCCGGTGAAGAAGATCCTGACCGGGATGCGGGCCGATGCCGCCGCCAGCCTGGGGGCGTTGGCCGACCCTTCCGCCCTGAAGCAGTTCGAGGAGATCGCCCGCCAGCGGGCATCTCGTCCTTGAGAGGAACAACACCGATGCCAGACGTGCCGATGCCCGACGTGTCGATGCCCCCGGTGGCTGTTGACATCGACGGCTCCGTGACCATCGTGACCATCAATCGGCCAGAGGCCCGCAATGCCGTTGACGGACCCACCGCGGCGGGTCTGGTTGATGCCTTCACCGCCTTCGAGGCCGACGAGAGCCAGTCGGTGGCTGTTCTGACGGGGGCAGGTGGCACATTTTGCGCAGGGGCGGATCTAAAGGCCGTGGCCTCGGGGCGGGGGAACAAGGTCCGGGCCGAGGGTCATGGACCGATGGGGCCCACCCGCATGCTGCTGAGCAAGCCAGTCATAGCTGCCGTGGAGGGGTTCGCGGTGGCCGGTGGCTTGGAGCTGGCCTTGTGGTGCGACATGCGGGTAGC
>JBOGIG010000140.1:0-3936 GCA_050742455.1 Acidimicrobiales bacterium | reverse complement strand
CTGCAATCGACAAAACCGTCCAGGACTCCCTCGGCCACGGCACACAGGTCCAAGGCGGCCGCCCCGAGTGCCCGATACTGGCGCCAACCCATGTGCTGGTCGGGATAGCCGGAAAGACCGATAATCGAGTCCGATAGCCGGTCGGCCGACGACGGGCTAATCGGAATCCCGTTCCGCCGGGCGCCCCCACCCCTCACCGCATCAAAGCGGGTGTGATTGGCCTGGTTGACCACCACGGCGACCCAGGGACCGTCGCTATCCAGGGCGCACAGACTGGTGGCGTACCACGGGATCCTCCGAGAGGCGTTGGTGGAACCGTCCAGGGGATCGAGAACGACCAGGAGCTCCCGGTCGTCGCGCTGCACGCCCGACTCTTCGCTGAGAACCCCCATGCCGGCGCCGTCGAGGATTGCTATGGCGGCCTCATCGGCAACCAGGTCGGAACGGTACTGGCCCGCCCTGGTACCGGCCGGTCCCCAGTCCTGAAGTTGCTCCAGGGCTCGAGCCACCGCATCGGCCGCCCCGTAGAGCACGTCCAGCACTCCCCCGGCATCCATCAGCTCAGGCCGCGGCGGTCGTTAGCCAAGTCCCAGGTCATCCCCCGATGGTTCCACACTGGACGGACCGGGCGCGACCGGTAGGCTCGAACCTGTGGCTGTGATCGACGTCCCCGGTTACGTGGCCGAGCTGAAGGACCACTCGGTGGACCATGGCTTTCACGTCCACGACGAGCGGCATTTCGTCGAGTCCTATTCCTTGCGCCAGGCCTGGGAGGTGGACCTGCATCCCGAGGACGCCTGTGGAGGCCCACTGGATCTCCACCTTTCCCTGGAGGTGGATCCCCGAGTCCTGCTCAGCTTCGAGGATTGCATCCTGGAGCTGCCCGAGGACGCTGACCCACCCGATGAGTACACCTTCCCCCTCAACTTCACCTGGGCCATGCCGCCCTTGCCCATGGGGCCCGACCTCCTGCGCCTGGCTGTGGATCTGGCCGGAGTGGGGGGCATGGCCCTTCCCCTGGAGGTCTCGGCCATCGACTCCTTCGCCGATCCAACCGATGCCCCCCAGCGCCGCCTCACCATCGTCGCCCACCACGAGGTGCACTTGGCGCGAATCCTCACCGGCGAAGAGCTGCTGTGCGAAGTCTTCGACCGGTGCCTGGAGGTCAGCCGTCATCTGCTCGACGCCGCACCGGCCTGGCTGGGCGAGCCCTGAGGGCAACTGACTCCCTCAAGATGGCAGCGGTGGCGGCAACCGCGGGTTTGGCATTGGCCGCCTGCTCATTCTCCAACGGGCTATCGGCCGCTCGACAGGCCTGCGGTCACGTGGACCAGTCGATCTCCCTGTTCCACCAGTCGGTGCAAGACCAGGCCGCCAGTCCCGCCCGGGCCGGAGTGTTGTTGGACCAGGCCTATGCACAGCTTCTTGTAGCTCTTCCCCTGGCCTCCAGCGCGGCCGAGGCGTCGGGCACCTGGCAGGCCCTGCGCACAACGTTGAGCGAGGAGAGCCGGGTTCCCCTGGGTCAACTGGTTCCCGCCTTGAAGGCGCAGTGCGCCATGACCAAGTCCGGGGCCATCCAGTGAACCCACCCTCGGCCGGCCACCGCCGCAAAGCCCAGCCCAACCCTGCGGACCGGCAGGATTCCGCCTCGGGCCATCAGGTCGGTGACCGGGCCACCTTGGCCCGGCGAATGCGGACCCAGGCGCGGGCCTGCCGATCCCTCGGTTCGGACCTTTACAGCGCCATGATGGAACGGGCAGCCGATGAGCTTGAGTCCGGTGATGTGTTGATGTCGGTTCTCCACCATCATGCACAGGACCCGGGTGACAGCGCTTTGGCCCTTCGGCTCTTTGGGGCCACCCACCGCCTGGCCCTGTGCGGTCTCGCCCCACGGCTGGCGGCCCACTACCCCTCCACCGGGGGTGACGGCTCGCTAGAAGGGGCCTGGCAGGCCTTCCTGGAGACGGTGCGGACCCATGCAGACCTCGTCGAGCGAGCCCTGACCAACCCGCCCCAAACCAACGAAGTCGGGCGTTCCGCCGCCTTGCTGGCCGGATATTTCGAAATAGCATCGAGGACCTCTCGTCCCCTTCGCATCCTCGAAGTTGGGGCCAGTGCGGGGCTCAACCTTCGTTTCGATCAATTTCGCTACCAGTTCGGCGATGTCGAGTGGGGCAACCCGGCCTCGGGGGTGATCTTTCCCCCCTCGTGGTTCGTAAGAAAGGGGATGGTCCTGCCCCGTTCACCTCTGGCCATTGCGGAGCGATCCGGCTGTGATATGTCACCCATCGATCCGACCGATCCCGAAGGAAGGCTGACCCTGCGCAGCTACCTGTGGCCCGACCAGACAGAGCGCCGACTTCGCCTGGACGCCGCCCTGGATGTCGCCCTGACGGTGCCGGCTCCGGTCGAGATGGCCCACGCCCCCGACTGGCTCGACCGCATGCTCGGCCGGCGACACGAGGGAGTGGTCACCGTAGTCGTGCACTCGATATTCATCCAGTACCTGAGACCCCAAGAACGCTCGAGGATGGCCCGGGTGATCATCAATGCCGGCGCCCGGGCAGATGCTCAGGCTCCGCTGGCCTGGCTGGCCCTGGAGCCAGGAGGCCGCCAGGCCCTAGTCAAACTGACCCTGTGGCCGGGAATCGGGACTTCCCGGGTCGTGGCCACGGCCGGGTTCCATGGTCCTCCGGTCGACATTGCCGGCATTTCCTCTCCAGGATGACCGACTCCGAACCGAGCTCCGCCGGACAGCCCAGCCGGCCCGGAGCGCCCAGCCACCCCGGACCTGTAGTCGACCCCGGACCTGTAGTCGACCCCGGACCTGTAGTCGGCGGCGCCACGCACGACGGCGCCGCGGCCACCCTCGATGTCACCATGGTGGTGCCCTATTACAACCCCGGCCCACGATTGCGAGTGACGGTGGAGCGAATGGTCAAGGTCCTGGCCGGGGCCAACGTGAGCTTCGAGGTGATCACCGTGTCCGACGGCTCCACAGACGGCAGTGACGCCAGCCTTTCCGGCCTGCCCCCTGAAGTAGTTCGACGGGTCGTGCTCGACCACAACGGCGGCAAGGGCCAGGCCCTTCGGGTGGGCCTGGCCATGGGTCGAGGGCGCTACCTTGGTTTCCTCGACGCCGACGGGGACCTACCCCCCGAGTTGCTGGAGCCGTTCTTGGCCCTAATGACCACACAGCGGCCCGACATCATCCTGGGCAGCAAACGCCATCCCTTGTCATCGGTCCACTATCCGGCGCTTCGTCGAATGTATTCGTGGGGCTACCAGCAACTGACTCGCACCTTGTTCCATCTGACCGTGGCCGACACCCAGGTCGGACTCAAGCTCTTGGACCGGGCCCTGGTGGCCGCGGTGTTGCCCCTCATGGTCGAGGAACGCTTCGCCTTTGACCTGGAGTTGCTGGTTGTGGCCCGCCACCTGGGCTATCACCGGATCCTCGAGGCGCCCGTGCGGATCGAAGAACGCTTCACCAGCACGATCTCCCCAGGGGCCGTGTTCGGCATGCTCGTCGATACCATCTCCATCTTCTGGCGATTGCGAGTCAGGCATACCTACGGTCGCGTTGGTCGCGGTGGCGGGGGTCCACGGCAGCGGGGGTGGCGGCAGCGGGGGTCGCGGCGTCGCGGAGGGTAGTACCGTCACGCCCATGATCGACTACGTAGCCCATCTGCGCACCCGCAGCGACCTGTTGGCGGATTCGGCTCGGGGCTTGCTTGGTGCTCCTGTGCCCAGCTGTCCCGACTGGTCGGTGGTTGACCTGGTTTGGCACACGGGTGTGGTGCATCACTTTTGGAACGCCGTTGCCTCGGGAGAGGCCGCTGGCCCCCGAGACGTGACTGAGCCGCCGCGGCCACCAGATGAGGAGATAATCGACTGGTTCCTCAGCGGGGCCGAGCGTCTGGCCAATACCCTGGA
>JBOGIG010000139.1:0-46937 GCA_050742455.1 Acidimicrobiales bacterium | reverse complement strand
TCCACGGTGCCAGAGCCGTGCGGGCATCGGGTACGTGCTGCGCTCGTGTGTTGCCGGTCGGTCGTGCTTGGCATGACAGGCGGCGACGTCGGCGACGGTGCCGCTCAGGTCACCTGTCTGCGGTGTCGGGGCCGACGGGGCCGGTCATCGGCGTGTCGGGCGCTGTGGCGGGCGATGAACGCGTCGAGGACCTCGCTGACCGTGGCTCGCTCGGTGTCGTTGAGGAAGGTGGTGGCCTCGAAGGCGAGCCGGAGTGCCTGGTCGTCGGGGAGGCGGGGGTCGTCTCCGAAGACGAGGGCGTCGGTAGTGCAGGAGAGGGCGACGGCCAATCGCCGCAGTGCGGAGAGGGACGGCTCGGATCCGCCGGCTTCGTACTTGCGCAGCTGGGACACGTTGACGCCGGCGCGCTGGGCCAGGGCGACCTGAGTGAGGTCTCGGGACCGGCGCAGGTTGGCAAGCGTCTCGGCGAAGGCCATGGTTCGAAACGTTACCGGAGGTTGGGACTGGATGGATGCTGCTATGCGAGGTAGAACCAACCGTAAGGACGATGACCTGAGGGAGGTGGCGTGGGCGACGAGACGAGGCTGGTCGAGCTGGTCGAAGCCTTCGGGATCCCTCTCTGCCCCGGCGATGCCGGCTTGGTCGCCACCTGCCCGCGTTGTAGCGATTCGCTCGCGGTTGATAGCGGGCACTGGTCGTGTGGCTGCGGCTCGGGTGGCCCGATTGAACTGGTGGCCGTCTTCGGCGGGTTGTCGATGAGCCACGCCGCCGAGCTGGTCCGCTCCGGGTGGCGGCCTGACGGCCCGCCCGGGTTGGTTGCGAAGTCGACCGTGCGTCCGTTGCCGCTGTTGTGTGACCCAGACTCCGACGACGAGGCGGTCATCGACGCCGTGCTGGCCCATTACCAAGATGAGCGGCGGCCCTCTGAGCAGGCGAGGGGCTGGCTGGCCGAGCGTGGTGTGGACGGCGCGTTGGCCGACGACTTGCGGATCGGGTTTGCCAACCGCACCCTCGGCTACCGGCTCCCCGAGGCCAACCGCAAGGACGGGGCCAAGCTGCGTGACCAGCTGACGCGTCTCGGTATCTACCGAAGCTCAGGGCACGAGCACTTCCGAGGCTGCATGGTGGTCCCGGTGCTCTCTGCAGGGGGTCGGGTGCTCCAGCTCTGCGGCATCCGCTTGGCCCAGACTTCGGGCGAGTGTCAATGGGCGGCGGGCCTGCGGGGAGGGATGTTCAACGAGGCCTCAGCCACAACCAACGCCGAGGTGATCGTGGCCGCCTCGGTCGACGATGCGCTGACCGTACGCGGCGCCGGACGCCAGGCGGTGGTCGCCCCCGGCCGGGGCGGCGGCTACCAACTCAATGACCTGCGACTGCTGGCCCGCGGCGGGGTACAGCGCTGCACGATTATCGGTGACGGCCTCACACGGTTGGCCGAGCGAATCAGTGCCGAGGGCATCGAGTGCGCGCTGGTCGCTCCCGGCGCGTCCTTGGCCGCGCTGCTTGGGCGCGCTGGCGACCGGGGCGCCGCTCTCGACGCGCTGTTGGCCACGGCCACATCAGACAGCCCGAGTGACGTCTTGCCACTCGACGCTGTTGTCTCCCCTCCGGTGGCCGGGTCCGACATCGCGCCGAACCTCGCTTCAGACGGATCGGCGGCGGTGTTGGGCGACGCGGCAGAGCTGAACGTCGCCTTCGGTTCTCACCGCTGGCGGGTACGCGGTGCCGATCGCAACAAGACGCCGGACACGCTTCGGGTGGCGCTCGCCGTGACCGACACCGAGCACGGCGGGTTCCATCTCGACACGCTCGACCTGTGCCAGGCCAAAGCCCGCAACGCGTTCACCGAGGCGGCGGTAGCCGAACTCCACACCGAGCGCGCCGGGCTGGTACGCGAGCTGGCCGAGGTGCTCTTCGCCACTGAGGCAGCTATCGCCGCACGAGACGCCGCCGCGCCGGTGGCCGCCATGACCGACGCCGAGCGCGTTGAGGCCATGGAGTTGCTGGCCGACCCGGACCTGGCCGCGCGCATTATCGAGGACCTGGGGGCTCTCGGGGTGGTGGGCGAGGAGACCAACCTGCTGGTTGCCTACCTGGCCACCATCTCGCGCAAAGCCGAGCGTTCCTTCGGCGTGGTGGTGCAGTCGTCGACCGCGGCGGGCAAGTCGACGTTGGCTGACGCGGTGTGCCAGTTGGTGCCCGAAGAGGACCTGGCGTCGTATTCGGCGGTGACCGGCCAAGCCCTTTATTACGTGGGCGCGGCCGACCTGGCCCACAAGGTCCTCGCCGTGGCCGAAGAGCAAGGCGCATCTCGGGCTTCGTACGCGCTGAAGCTGTTGGTGACCGAGGGCAGGCTGTCGATCGCCTCGACCGGCAAGGACACCCTCACCGGCAAGCTGCGCACCCGCAGCTACCAGGTGGCCGGCCCGGTGGCGCTGGTGCTCACCACGACGGCCACCGACATCGACCCCGAGCTCGCCAACCGTCTGGTTGTGCTTGGGGTTGATGAGGACCGGGCCCAGACCCGGGCCATCCAGGCCGCCCAACGCCAAGCGGCCACGCTCGAGGGCCTGGTCGCCCGTCTGCGGCGCGACCGCATCGTGGCCCGGCACCGCAACGCTCAGCGGCTCATCGAGTCCCTTCCTGTCGTGATCCCCGATGCCTCCGAGATCGAGTTCCCCGACCACGCCACCCGGCACCGGCGCGACCACCAGAAGCTGCTCAGCCTCATCTGCGCCTCGGCCCTGCTCCACCAGCACCAACGCCACCAAGACACGATCGAGGTCGGCGACCACATTGTCCGCTACGTCGAAGCTTCACCGGCCGATGTCGCTCTCGGGGTGCGCCTGGCCGAGCGGGTCCTCACCCGAGGCGGTGACGATCTCGCCCCGCAGACCCGGCGCCTGCTGGCCGCTGCCCAAGCCCATGTGGCCACTTGCGCCGAAGCCGACAACGTCGTCCCTGAGACGGTCGGCTTTACCCGAAGGGAGCTGCGAGAGACGCTTGGGTGGTCCGAGCACCAAGTCCGCATCGGTCTGGCCCGCCTGGTGGCCCTGGAGTACCTGATCTCCGTCCCCGGCGGCCCCGGCCGCCAGCACCGCTACCTGCTGGCCGACCCGCCAACAGTCGAACCCCGCGACACCCCGCGACCGGTACGCGATCACAGCTCGCGGGGTGAAAATGGCGAACATGCTGGGAGAACGGCCGACCCCGCGGTCCGGACCGACGCGTACGTTGAGGACGAGCGCGCAACCGTACCCGTAGGCACAGGTGCTGAGGTAGACCCACATCGGGGTACCAGCGGGGGAGGCCCGCGGTGAACCCGCTGGCGCTCGCCGCCGAGGAGTACCTGGGATGGCTGGCCAGTCACGGCTACGCCAAGACCACCGTCGCCGGCCGGGCTCATCATTTGTCCGACATGGGCGAGTTCCTGGCCGCTCTCGACATCACCGAACCGTCCGCTGTCAGCTTCGCCGCCCTCGAGTCCTACCAACGCCACCTCTTCCACCACAAGAAGTCCAACGGCGCCCCACTGTCGTTCCGCACCCAGGCCCAGCGCATCATCCCGGTCAAGGCCTTCTTCGCCTGGGTCGCGACCCACGGGCGCATCCCCCTTGACCCTGCGGTCGGTCTCGTCCTTCCGAAGGCTGAGCACCGTCTCCCCGAAGCCACCCTCAGCGCCGAAGAAGCAGAGTCCGTCCTCGCCGGACCAGACGTCACCACCCTCCTCGGCGTGCGCGACCGGGCCATCCTCGAAGTGCTGTATTCGACGGCCATCCGCCGGGCCGAGCTGATCGGGCTTCGGATCTGGGACGTCGACCACGCCCGCGGCACGGTGTTCGTGCGCCAGGGCAAGGGGGCGCGTGACCGTCACGTCCCCATCGGGTCCCGGGCGCTGTTGTGGGTGTCCCGTTACGGGGACCTGGTGCGACCGAAGCTCGTCGTCAAGGAGACCGACGTGCTGTTCCTCTCGGCCTCAGGGGAGCGGCTGTGCGCCGACTGGCTGTCGCGCACCACCAAGGCCTATGTCGCGGCCGGCGCCCCGGGGAAGCGCGGCAGTTGCCACCTGTTCCGCCACACCTGCGCGACCTTGATGCTCGAAGGCGGGGCCGATATCCGCTACGTCTCCGAGATGCTCGGCCATGCCAAGCTGGAGACCACTGCCCTCTACACCCGGGTCTCGATCGCCAAACTCCGCGCCGTGCACGCCGCCACCCACCCCGCCGGCAACGACATCACCGAAGCTGACATCCGACTGCTGCAACCGGTCCGAGGCGCCCAGCCAACCAGCTGAACTCTCCATCAGGCTGACGGAGCCAATGTCCACGTGCCATTGGCATCTGATTCACACGGGGACCGCCACCTACGCCTACGAGCCGTGAGGCACGTGAAGCGTACTGAAATCTGTTGGTGGCCGGGCTCGGGTGCCCTGCCAGCGGCCGTCCCCCGACCGTTTGTTACCAGCGCGCGAGACTGGGATCGTGCAGGTACGAGCAACGCGGCCGCGGTCCCGAACGGCGCACAGCCGAAAACACGCGTCCGCGCCGATTCGCCGATCCGTAAGCTCAGATCGCCCGTCCTCTCGGCCGAGATGCTGGTCAGGGCCGGTCAACTACGACCGACCGAGCCAACACGCGTCGGACGGCTCAATCCACCGCTACTACGACCCGATCACCGGGCAGTTCCTGTCGGTCGACCAGGCCCTCGGGGTCACCGGGTCGGCGTATGGCTATGTCAGGGACAACCCGCTCAACGGGGTGGATCCGATTGGGCTGTGGAGCTGGAACCCGATCTCCGACGTGGTTCAGGCTGCTGGCGATGTAGGACACTTCGTCGTCACCAACAACAATGGCATCCAGGTAGGATCTGGGGTCGCTCTTGGTATAGCTGCTGCCGCAACAGGAGTCGGAGCGATCGTCGAGGGTGCAACCCTTACCGGAATTGTGCTTGGTGCAGGCTCAGTCGCTGCGAGTGCCGGAGCTAGCGCTTTGGACTACAGCTCGTGCGTGAATGACCACAACACGGGAGCGTGCATCGGCCTCGGTCTGGGAGCCACTGGAGTTGTAGCAGGTGGCTTTGGCCTAGCCGGAGCGGCGCTCACCTTTGGCGGCGCCATCGCCGAAGATTCACTGGCCGCCGCGATACTGGGGGGAAGCGCCGCGTATGGGTGGAACGTCGGAATTGCGGGAACGATCTTTGATGCCACGACTCAGACTGCTTCCGCTAGCACTTTCCAAACGTGTGATCCCGCAAGCGTGACCCGTGTCAGGTGATCATCGTAAAATGACGTGTGGACACCGGCTCCTTCCCCCGGAACGCTGGTTCGTGTCATTGATACTGGAACGGCAACGGACTAATCGGACCCCGGCGATCATGCGTCTTGAGGAGAACTACGGCCCTGAGGGCATCGCCCTAGGGGCGGCAGGAATCCTTTCAGGTCTCGTGGGTGCTGTCATCGGATGCGTCGGACTTGTACTGCTGTTTGCCTCCGGCGGACATGGCGTAGCGCTTCACGCTGGCTATGGTTTTTTGCTGGCTGCGATTGTGCTGGAGTGTCCGGCGATCATTCGTGCAATCCAGGGGATCTATGTCGGCCGGCGGTATCGTGGTGATCGACCATTCGAGAAGCGGCCCTGAGTTTGCCGCTTCTCATCTCACGTGGTGTCGGTGGCCGCCGGAGGGTTCTTCTCCTTTTTCGGTCTTGAAGGAAGCTCCATGCATGTGCCCAGAGGTGCAATCCTTGATGAAGTAGGGATTAGAAGGGTAGGTCCGCCTCGGGGCCTCGCTCTTCGGCGTCGAATAGGGACCGCAGCGGAGGAAGCGGCCCGCCCGCTTGAATGCCTCACCGCTACGATAGGCGCCGCCCTCGCCGTGCTCGCCTACATCGTGGGGCCCGGATTTCAGACCTCCTGCATGCCGACGAATCAGGCTGGGGCCGGATCTGCGTCGCCGGGCTCTTGGATGAGCAACGTGGCCATACCCCAGGGGCGAAGAGCCAGGCCCCCGCGGAACTCCTCGATGGGGCGTCCCCGGAGATCCACCGACCACCCATGGCGCTCGCCCAGGTCCACCGTGGCCTGATCGGGTCCGGGGTTGAAGACCCGAAGTTCGAGATTGGGCCCGACCCGGCGCAGGCTCGACACCTGTGCGCCCGACACGGCCAGCGCCACCCCGGAAGGGGGCCGGGTTCCGCCTCCAGTGGCGTGGATAAGGCACATGTCGTTGAACGCCTCGTCGGCCACGGCGTAGGGGTCACAGTCGCCCACCACCAGCCCGTAGCGCACCCTCACCGGTCCTTGCATCTGCGGTCCCTCCATAGGGGTGGGAGGACCGGCCGGGAGGGGCCGGTAGGCCATGGTCACCCGGGACAGCATCCCGGTGGCCCGCAGCAGGGTCAGGCTGAGGGAATGGGCCCGGGCTTCACCCTGGCCGGCTCCGGCGGGCTCGATGTCGGTCAGTTCGTACTCGAGCAGGCCCTCGTGCACCACGGTCAGCCCGCCGGCCTGAACAAAGCGCCGGGATGGGAAGGTGGCCAGTCCCAGTTCGCTGGGACCCCCTTCGGCCACCAGTCCCCGCTCCACGGTGGCGAAGGCACATTCGGCGCGTGACCGGCTGGTTGGCTGGGGAAGCGGGAACACGGCGCGCAGACGATGATCGCGGCAACGGTTGTGGAAGCTCGTGGTGACCCCGACCAGCGGTGACCCGGCTCGCACCTCGATGGTGGTGGTGACCTCGGTGACCACCCTGCCCACGCGGGCACTCGAGGTGTCCTCGATACTTTCGGGCCACTCGAATCCACGCCGGATGTGCAGGCGGGCCCGCACCGGACCGGCCTCGCCAATCTCGACGGTGACGCTCAGGGGGGTGTCGACCACGAGGTCTTTGGTGGGCGGTGAGTAGTTGTAGGTGTCGCCGTGATCTCCCGAATCCACCAGACGATCAAACCCGGCCAGCCCGTTGACGGAAAAGGTGCCGTCGGATCCATCGACCTCGACCCTGACCAAGCCGTTGTCGATGACAGCGCCACCAACCTGGCCTTCGTCGGAGCCTGAACTGACGTCCGGGTTGATCCCGGCGTTGTGAACCGTCACCGGATGGCGAACCGGACCGGGCACCATTGGGGCCCAGCCGTAGCCCTCTACCGTAGGGGTCTGGCTCACGACCCGGCGGCGCAGGTTCTGATGGCTGCGCACGTGCACTCGCATGTCGGGACGGTTGCCGATACGGGCGAAGAGGTCTCTTTTGACCGTCTCCACCAGAAAATTGGTCCTGAGCACAGAGTCAAGGTGGAGGTCCAAGACGATGCCGTCGTCACAGTCGGTGACCTCCAGAGCGTTGAGAAAGACGCCGTTGAGGACTTCCTGGCTGCGCACGTTTCCGAGCACCACCGCCAATTCCGCTCCGCCCAACTCCAGGTCACCAAAGGCCGGGCCCGCCTCGCTGACTACCTGGACGTGTTTAAAGTCACCGTCTTGCGCCACCAGCATCTCCACGATCCCCTGGCGGGGCTGAGCCGTCGGATTGATTACGTAGGACCCGGCCTGGGCCATGGACATGGCCGCCCAGCTCAGTGCCCGCTTGGTGAGCCCCTCGGCGATGTGGCGGCCTTCGCCGTAGCGCACCAGCACGGCATCGACCACGTCGTCCACGCTGCAGGCGCACACCGAGTCATGAGCGGAGTTGCGAATCACCTCGATCCAGGCCAGGTCCAACTGAGCCTGGGGCCAGTGCTCGGCCGGTACGAACAACGCACTTAGGGGTTCGGCCCGCCGCTCAAGTTCACGCTCTACCCGCGCCGCGGCCTGCTTCACGTCGACCCGGTTGGACGATACCCCCATCAACATGTTGGCGCGGGCCCCGGAGCGAAGCTCCCCGTGCCACTCCGGGATGAGGTCGGTCTGAGACCGGGACAGCTCCTCGGCCAGCGACGTCACCACCAGTTCAAAATGTTCCTGAGCGGCGTTTACCTCGTCCACCACCCGACCCAACCACGGTTGGGGGGCCTGGTGGTCGGTCCCGTTCATGAACAGGATGGAGTCGAGCAGGTAGCCGCCGATTTCCTCCTCGTGGGTCTGGAGGCGCCGCACCAAGGCCTCGTGATCCTCGGGGATGGCGGCTCCGTTGCCGTAGCTGCACACCAAGTACTCGGCTCTCACGGCCGACCCGTCAGGAGCCGACCACCGAAAGGCGGTGCGATCGATGGCCCGGGGCACTCCTCGCCACACCACCGCCTGGCTCATGCCGGCCTGGGCCAGCACCTGGGGCATCTGGGCGATGTGGCCGAACATATCGGGCAGGTAGCCCACCTCCATGGCCCCACCGAAGTGGGCCGCCCGTTCCAACCCCAATTGCAGATTGCGGATGATGGTCTCACCCGAAACCAGGAACTCGTCCATCAGGATGTACCACGGCCCCATGGACAGGCGGCCCGACAGGGCCAGGCTCCGGATAGCCTCCTCGGCCTCGGGGCGAACGGCCAAGTAGTCGTCCACTACCGCCATCTGGCCGTCTAGGAGGAATCGGGAATAGGAGGGGTCGGCACGCATCGAGTCGAGTAGGGCGTCGACGGTGTCCACCAGGCGCAGGCGGAATGTCTGGAAGGGCTCGTACCACTCCCGGTCCCAGTGGGTGTGGGGAATGATAGCTACCCTGCGCTTGGCCATCCCCCTACCCTAGATCCGTGAGGCTGACTGAATGGACTACGTGTGGGGGATGCGCGGCCAAGTGGGGAGCGGGTTCCCTGGCCGGCCTGGTCGAGGGGTTGGCCCGCGACGGGGATCCTTCTCTTCTGGTGGGACTGGCTCCGTCTGACGATGCTGCCGTATGGCGCCTGAGCGACGACCTGGCGTTGGTGTCCACCACCGATTTCTTTCCCCCATTGGTAGACGATCCCGGCGACTTCGGGGCGATCGCCGCGGCCAATGCCTGTAGCGACGTGTTTGCCATGGGAGGTCAGGTAGTCATGGCCCTCAACATTTCGGCGTTTCCCGAGCGGTTGCCCATCGAGGCCATCGAGGAGATCCTGAGGGCGGCAGCCGAGGTGGTGGCCGCGGCCGGGGGAGTGGTGGCCGGGGGCCACACCATCCGGTCCGAAGAACCCATATTCGGCCTGGCCGTTCAGGGTCTGGTACACCCCGAGCGGATCTGGACCAAGGCCGGGGCCAGACCGGGAGATGTGGTCGTGCTGTCCAAGCCTTTGGGTACGGGGATCGTCCTGGCCGGTGGCACCGAGGCCGACAAGGAGCAGACCATCTTGGGCATGCGTACCCTCAACCAGTTCGCCGCGGGCGCCCTGTCCCGCTATTGCCCCGGAGGACCCCATGCCGTGACCGACGTCACCGGATTCGGCCTTCTCGGCCATAGTTGGGAAGTGGCCGAGCGCAGCGGCGTCACCCTTCATCTGGAGGCCGAACGACTACCCACCTATCCGGGGGCCCTGGAGGCGGCCCGGTGTGGTACCCGCACCGGTGGGGACGCCCGTAATCGAGCTCATCTTGAATCGCGGGTGGTGACGGCCGGCGTCGATGAGGCCCTGGTGGCTTTGGCATATGACCCTCAGACCTCGGGTGGGTTGCTGGCCGCGATCCGCCCGGCCGAGGCTGAGGCACTTGTGGCAGGGTCGGACTCTGCCGGATCCGGCTTCGTGGTTGTGGGAACAATCCAGGCCGGTCCGCGCGGTGTCCTCCTTACCTGATGGTGAGACGACCGGTGAAGCTATGGTGACGAAGTGAACGGTCCGGTTCCCTCTCTTGGCCTGGAAAGGGATCTGTGGGCATCCGGTCGGGATGTGGTGGTTGGTATGGACGAGGTGGGCCGGGGCGCCTGGGCCGGGCCTTTGACCGTAGGCGCCGCGGTCCTGCCCATGGACCGGCGGGTCTACGGGGTCCGGGATTCCAAGATGTTGTCGGAGAGTGCCCGCGAGAAGCTTTACGACAAGGTGGCCCGGTGGTGTCGGGCATGGTCCATCGGGCACGCCTCGCCGGCGGAGTGCGATCGGTTGGGAATGTCCGCTGCTCAGCGCTTGGCCGCGGCCCGGGCTCTGGGGGCATTGGGGCTGGAGCCGGATTTTGTTCTGGTCGACGGCAACTGGGACTTCGTGAGCCCAGTAGGCCCCGTGGCGACCCTGGTCAAGGGCGACGCCAAGTGCCTGAGCATCGCCGCCGCCTCGGTGCTGGCCAAGGTCACCCGGGATCGGATGATGAGGGCCGATGCCGAAAGCTTCCCCCCTTACGGGTTCGAGTCCAACAAGGGCTACCCGTGTCCTGTGCACAAGAAGGCCCTGGCCGGGTGGGGGCCGACATCGATCCACCGGGTGTCCTGGGCATTCATGGACCACATAGTGTGGCGGGCCCCCGACTCCGGCGAAGGCAGGCCGACCGGCCCCTCGGGTTCAGGCCCGGCCCGAGGAGCTTGACTAGCGGCGGGATTCGGCCGGGGGCGGTTCCTTCTGTAGCCCCAATACCCGCTCCCCGACTATGTTCTTCATCACTTCGTCGGTGCCTCCGGCGACCCGCATCCCGGGCGTACCCAGCACGTAGTCGGACCAGGAGAACGTGCCCCATTCGCCGGTGTCGGCCACCAGCCGGGCACCCAGGGCCAGCGACAGGAAATTGGAAATGCGCGTCATGTTATTGGTCAGGGAAAGTTTGGCGATCGACATCTCGGGGCCGGGAAGCTCTCCGGCCTTGATCTTGGCCATGGCCCGCAGGTTGGTGTAGCCCGCCACCTTCGAGTTGATGTAGATGTCGGCTACCTGCTGGCGCAGGTGGGGATCGGTGTCCTTGCCCAGCCAGCGCAACATTTCGATGAGACGGGAAGTGCTGGTGGCCCCCCCGATCCCGCCACCACCCCCGCCGATGGACGCCCTTTCGTTCATCAAGGTTGTCAGGGCCACCGTCCAACCCTGATTGACGTCACCCAGGCGGTGGTCGTCGGGAACTCTCACCTCGTTGAAGAAGACCTCGTTGAACGAGGCCCCGCCAGTCATCTGGCGCAAAGGACGTACTTCGACGCCGGGGGCGTGCATGTCGACTATGAAACCGGTCAGACCCTTGTGCTTGGGCAGGTCCGGGTCGGTGCGACAGATCACCTCTCCGATGTCGGAGTACTGGGCTCCCGAGGTCCACACCTTCTGCCCGGTAACCACCCATTCGTCCCCATCCCGCTCGGCCTTGGTCGCCAGCCCGGCCAGGTCCGAGCCCGCTCCCGGTTCGCTGAAGAGCTGGCAGGCGATCAGCTCGCCTTTCCACAAGCGGCGTAGGTAGGCATCCTTGGCCGTTTCCGTGGCATGGGCCAGGATGGTGGGGGCAACCATGCCCAAGCCGATCCCGAAGCAATTGACGGGGGGAGTGGCGTAGGCCGCCTCCACCGACTGGTAGGTCCGCTCGTAGGAGCGCGGAAGGCCCCGGCCTCCGTAAGCCGGTGGGCCACTGATCCAGGCGAATCCGGCCTCGAACACCAGGGAGCGCCAGGCTTTGGCTTCGCTCACTTCGGACTGTTCCTGCTCGGCCGATTTCTCCGGGAACAGGGAGACCTTGTCGCCGCCTTGCCCCCAACTTGTCTTCTCGGCCACGGCCAACGATGAGTTGGCATCGAGGAAGGCCACGGCTTCTTGGCGGAAGTCGTCCTCGGAAATGATCTCGGCCATTGCTGCCCCCTGAAATCGGTCGGTGCTCCGTGTGTTTGATCCGACACTAGGCCAGGTCTGTGTCCCGTTTCACCCCGGTGGCTCGGGCGCCATGGCGCAAGGGGGGCAACTCTTCTGAAAGGATGAATCCAATGCCGAGCTTTGATCCCTGGGTGGCCGTGCTGGAGCGGCTCGATGATGCGGCCGCCGTGGCCGGCATCGATCCTGACATCCATCGCATGCTCCGTACCCCCCGCCGGGTCCTCGAGGTGTCGGTCCCGGTCAGGATGGATGACGGGCATGTCGAGGTATTCACTGGTTGGCGGGTCCATCACGACACCACCCGGGGTCCGGCCAAAGGAGGAATTCGATTCCACCCTGATGTGGATGCCAGGGAGGTCGCCGCCCTGGCCGCCACCATGACATTCAAGACGGCAGTGGCCAACCTTCCCTTTGGCGGAGCCAAGGGCGGGGTTCGCTGCGATCCAAGTCGAATGTCGATGGGGGAGTTGGAGCGGCTGACCCGCCGCTATGCCGTCGAGATTGCTCCCATACTGGGGCCTGACCGTGATGTCCCGGCTCCCGACGTCAACACCGATGGGCGAGTCATGGCCTGGCTCATGGACACCCTGTCCATGCTCAAGGGTGAACTGGTACCCGGATCGGTCACGGGTAAGCCTTTGTCCATCGGGGGGACCAAGGGTCATGCCGGCGCAACATCGGCCGGGGTCTTGTCCTGCGTGCGGTCTGCTTTCAACGAGCTGGAGATGGACTTGAGCGGAGCTCGAGCCGTGCTACAGGGGTTCGGAAAGGTCGGCGGCCCTCTCGGATTCCTGCTGGCCTCTGTCGGCATGAGGGTAATAGCCGTGAGCGACGTGGGAGGAGCCGTTTACAACCCGGGGGGTCTCGATCAGGGGCGCCTGGCCGACCACGTGGCTCATGCCGGCACCGTTTCCGGGTTCGAGGGCGGCGATGCCATCGGGGCCGACGAGATGTGGGAACTGGACTGCGAGCTGGTGGTGCCGGCCGCCCTTGATGGCGCCATCGACGATGACGTGGCGCAGCGGTTGGGAGCCCGGGTGGTGGTCGAGGCGGCCAATGGTCCTACCACTCCCGAGGCCGACGTAGTTTTGGATCGGCGTGACATCGTCGTGGTGCCCGATATCCTGGCCAACACCGGTGGGGTGACGGCGTCTTATTTTGAGTGGGCCCAGGGGCGACAGGGCTATGCCTGGGAAGAGGCTGTGGTGGCCGAACGGCTGCGAAAGACCATGGACACGGCCTTTATGGAGGTGTGGGCTCGGGCCGAGTTGTTGAGCGTCACCCTTCGTCGCGCGGCCTATGTCATTGCCGTGGAGCGGGTGGCCGGGGCCATTGGGGCGCGCGGACTGTTTCCCTGATCAATCCGGTCGGGGTAGCTTGGGCGGCTTACCGGCCTGCGATGGCTTACCGGCCTGCGATGGCTTAGCATCGTCCGCTAGCGGTCCCAGTCCCAGCGCGGCCAGGGCCACCTGACGGGCCCAGCGGTAGTCGGGCTTGCCCGCGGCGCTGCGGTGGAGGTCATTCACCAACACCAGCTCTCGGGGCGCCTTGAACCCCGCGATCCGGCGACGGCAGTGTTCGCTGAGGCCGGCGAGATCAGGCGACCCACCCGGGCGGGCCTGGACCAGGGCGGCGACCCTTTCAGTGAAGCGCTCGTCGGGGATGCCTACCACCACGGCGTCATATACATCGGGATGGGACTTGAGGGCGGCCTCCACTTCCTCGGGGAAGACCTTTTCCCCCCCGGTGTTGATGCACTCCGAACCCCGGCCCAGGACAAGGACGTGGCCATCGCCATCGACGGAGGCGTGGTCGCCCGGTATGACCCACCTCTGCCCGTCGGGATCGATAAGGAACGTGGCGGCCGTTTTGTCGGCATCCTTGTAATAGGCGAGCGGAATGTTCCCCCGGCGGGCCAGGCGACCTATCTGGCCCGACCCAGGTGTCACGGGAAGGAGGTCGTCGCCCAACACAGCGGTGTGGGGACCGACCCGAAAGCGGGGTCTTCCGGTGGTGACATCGATGTCGTGGACCGATCCGTTGTGACCCGTCTCGGAGGCGCCGAAGCTGTCCAGGATGCGGACCCCGGGCAGCTCGTTTTGGAGTTGGTTCTTGATGGCCTCTGACAGGATGGCCCCTCCCGAACCGATCACCAACAGGGCGGAGAGATCCCAGCGACCAGGATGGGCCCCGATGGTTTCGGCCAGGGGTCGGGCCATGGCATCGCCCACCACCAGGATCGATATGGCCCGTTCGGACTGGGCCAGATCCAATACCGCCTCGGGGTCAAACGTGTGGCCGACATAAAGGGCCACCGTCCCGGCCGAGAACAGGGCTATAAGAGCTACCCACTGGGCCGCGCCGTGCATCATTGGAGGGGTGACCACGAAGGTGCCGCCACGCCCTGAGGCGTTTTTCGCTATATCCTGCGCCTGGGCTATGGGGAAGGCAGCGTTCCCCCCGCCCAGGGCCGCGAAGAAGATGTCCTCGGATCGCCACATGACTCCCTTGGGCATGCCCGTGGTCCCCCCCGTGTAGAGGATGTAGAGATCGTCGGGCGATCGGGGACCCAATCCCCGGCGATCGGGAGCAAAGGCTTCCAGGGCCTCCTCGTAGGTCACTGCTCCAGGCGGCAAGGCCTCGGGGGATCCGTCATCGATGACGATCAGGCGGGAAAGGCTCGATGGCAAATCGGTGGCTGTTACGTTCGGTGAAAATGCCCGTTCGAAGACGAGAGCGACCAGATCGGCATTGTCGAAGATGTAGGCCAGCTCGTCGACCACGTAGCGATAGTTGATGTTTATCGGTACGGCCCGGATCTTGTAGACACCCAACATGGACTCGATCCATTCGGCCCGGTTCCACGAGTAGATGCCCACGTGATCGCCGGGGCCCACTCCGGCGTCGATGAGGTAATGAGCCAGGCGATTGGCCCGTGCATCCAGCTCGGAATAGGTAAGGCGGACGTCCCCGGCCACCAGAGCCAGCCGATCGGGATCGATCTGGGTTACCGAGTCGACCACCCCTTCGAATAGGTCGGCCAGGTTGAACTCCATCAGCCCGTGGGGGAGCCGGCGCCCTCCGCCATGAGGTGGTCGAGACGCTCGGTGGCGGCGATGAATCCCTCCACCAGATCGAAGACGACATCCCTCGACGTCCTCACGTTGTTCATCGACCCCACGATCTGTCCTACCGGTATCCCCACCAGGTCCCTGTTCTGTGACTTGGCGATGCGGTGTTGGGCTTCCGAGGTGAGCATGTACTGCAGGGGCATCATCAATGTCCCCGGGCTGTCGTCACTTTCCCAGGCGTCCGTCCAGGCCGTGCGGAGTTGGCGAGCCGGCTTGCCCGTCATGCACCTCGATCGTACGGTGTCTCGGGACGACGCGGCCAACAGCTTCTCCACTACCAGGGGCACCATGTTGCTCTCGGCTACGGTCAACCAGATCGAGCCCGTCCACACCCCTTCGGCCCCCAGAGCCAGGGCGGCGGCGGCTTGGCGGCCACTGCCGATGCCGCCCGCAGCCAGGACGGGGACGGGGGCCACGGCATCCACTACCTCGGGCACCAGCACCATGGTGGAGATCTCCCCGGTGTGGCCACCGGCCTCGTGGCCTTGGGCCACGATGATGTCGACACCCTGGTTGACCTGACGCTGGGCCTGCACGACGCTGCCGACCAGGGCGGCCACCTTGACCCCGTGCTGGTGAGCCAAGTCGACGATGTCGACCGGAGGTGGACCGAGTGCGTTGACCAACAACTTGATGGGGTGGGACAGGGCGATGTCGACCTGTGGCCGCGCCCCTTCGTGGGTCCAACCCAGTAGTCCGGAGGTCCGTTCCTCGTCCGCACCAAGGGGAGGGACCCCGTAGCGATCGAGAACGCTTTCGACGAAGCGGCGGTGGGTATCCGGGATCATCTTGTCCAGGTCCTCGGCCATATGGTCAGGATCCAGTTCACCGGCGCCGGCATATTTCGCCGGCATGACCACATCCACCCCGTAGGGCTTGTCGTCCACGTGTTCATCGATCCAGTTGAGCTCGATCTCGAGTTGTTCGGGGGAGAAGGCCAAGGCGCCCAGAACCCCCATGCCGCCTGCTTTGCTGACCGCGGCCACGACGTCGCGGCAATGGCTGAAGGCGAAGATGGGCAGGTCGATACCGAACAGGTCACATATGGGAGTGCGCATGGCTTCCTTTGTCGTCAGTGCTCTTGGGGTCGTCAGTGCTCTTGGGGTCGTCGGGGCTCTTGGGGTCGTCGGGGTGGCCCCGGTGCCCGGTGGCGATGTCCCTGGCCCATGGGTAGTCGGCCTTCCCGCTGGGGCTGCGCTGCATAGCCGTCACCACCACCATGGCCCGGGGCACCTTGTACCCGGCGATGCGGGACCGGCAGTGCTCCTGTATGGACTCCAGGGTGGGATGCGCGCCGGGGCGGGGCTCGACCACGGCGGCCACTTTCTGGCCCCAGCGCTCGTCCGGTACTCCGACCACCACCGAGTCGTAGACGTCGGGGTGGGACTTGACCGCGGCCTCCACCTCTTCGGGGAAGATCTTCTCACCACCCGAGTTGATGGACACCGAACCCCGGCCCACCAGGGTGATGGTCCCGTCACCTTCCAAGAGGGCGAAGTCTCCCGGCAACGAGTAACGCTCGCCGTGGGCCTCGACGAAGGTCTCGGCCGACTTGGCCGGGTCCTTGTAATAGCGCAACGGAATGTTTCCTGTTCGGGCCAGGCGTCCCATTCGCCCCGTCCCCGGGGGCATGGGTCGGAAGTCCTCGTCGAGCACCACCGTGTCGGCCCCGGGCCTCACCGTGGGGCCGCCCTTCATGGTCGTGTGACCAGCCTTGACCATGGCCAAGCCGTTGTTGCCCGTCTCGGACGATCCGATGGCGTCGGTCATGATGAGATCGGGGAAGCGGGAGAAGAACTGTTCCTTGACACTGGGAGAAAAAATGGCGGCGGAGGAATTGATGGAGAAGAACGACGACACGTCGTAGGTGCTGTCCGGTCTGATCAGTTCCTCGATCAGCGGTCGGCCCATGGCGTCGCCGGTGATCATCATGGCATGGCACTTTTCCGCCTCCACCATGGACCACACCACCGCGGGATCGAACTTGGCCAGCAGGAGCACCCGGTTGCCGATGAAGCTGGCCCCCATGACCGCCCACTGGCTGGCCCCGTGCATGAGCGGGGCGATGGGGAAGGTGGTGAGCTGGAAATCCGAGGCCAGTCCCTTGGCCACCATGTCACCCGGATGGTTGGCCCGGGTCAGGCTGAGAGCGTCGATCCCGCCGCCCAGGGCGAAGAAGACGTCCTCGTGGCGCCAGACCACCCCTTTGGGCATGCCGGTGGTTCCGCCGGTGAAAAGGATGTAGAGATCGTCGGGCGAGCGGGGGGGAAAGTCCCGTTCCGGGCCGCCGTCGGCCACGGCCACCTCGTATCCGATGTGGTCGTAGCCGTCCAGGTCGGCGCCTGACTCATCGTCGATAACGATGGTGTGGGCGAGAAGCGGTAGCCGGTCCCGTACCGAGCGAACCCGGGGGGCAAACTCCCGCTGGTGCACCAGGGCCACGAGGTCGGCGTTGGAGAATAGGTAGGCCAGCTCGTCGGCTACGTAGCGGTAGTTGATGTTGATCCAGGTGGCCCGAATCTTGAATACTGCCCACAGCGTCTCCACCCACTCCACGCTGTTGTAGGCATAGATTCCTACGTGGTCACCGGCCTTCACCCCGCGAGCGGACAGGTGATGAGCCAACCGGTTGGCCCGCTCTTCCATCTGGGCATAGGTACGCCGTTGGCCCCCGGCCACCAGGTACTCACGGTCGGCGAAGGCATCGACGGCGTTCTCGAACAGGTCGGCCAGGTTGAACTCCATCGCCCAGTATTAGAACACGTTCCTTTCATCTGGGCCAACCGTACTGGGAATGGAATGTGTTCTAATTGACGGGCAGCAAGGTTCGCGGCCACAGGGCCCTGGACGCAGTCCGACTATGTTCTGGGAGGCCCGAGTGAGTGGAACCGAGCATTTGAGCATTGAGCGGGACGGGTCAACCGTGATCGTCACCCTCAACCGCCCCGAGGCCCGCAACGCCCTCAGCCCTTCGATGATCGTGGGTCTGGCCGACGCCTGGGCCGAGATCGACAACGACGACGACGTCCGCTGCGCCGTGCTCACCGGGGCGGGCGGCACTTTTTGCACCGGGGCCGACCTCAAAGCCATGGGGGGTCCCCAGCCCGACACCCTACGGGAGAGGTTTGTGGCCGATCCCGACATCCACTGGAAGGCCCTGCTGCGCCATTACCACCTTCGCAAGCCGCTGATCGCCGCTGTGGAGGGCTGGGCCGTTGCCGGAGGAACGGAAATCCTTCAGGCCACCGACATCCGGGTGGCGGGGCAGAGCGCCAAGTTCGGACTGTTCGAAGCCAAAAGGGGCCTGTTCCCGGTTGGCGGGTCGACGGTGCGCCTGGTGCGCCAGTTGCCTTACACGGTGGCCATGGACATCTTGTTGACGGCCCGGGAAGTGAGCGCGGCCGAGGCCCTGCAGGTGGGCCTGATCGGCCGGGTGGTGCCCGACGGCCAGGCTCTGGAGGAGGCCCTCAAGATCGCCGCCGTGATCGCAGCCAACGGTCCACTGGCCGTCGAGGCCATAAAGCGTTCGGTGCGGGAGACCGAGTGCCTGCCCGAGGATGACGCCCTCAAGGTCGAGTTCTCCATTGGCTGGCCGATTTTTTCCACCGAGGACGCCAAGGAGGGACCGCGGGCCTTTGCCGAGAAGCGCAAGCCAAATTTTGTCAGGCGTTAGGCGCTAGGCGCCGAGCCAGGCGGGGCCGGATTGGGGGTTGGCACCCACCTGCGAGCCTTGGCGGGGAATGATGAAGATCCCCTGGGCTTCGGCCACCACCGTCGCGCCCGCCCGTGCCGTTCCCCAGCAGTAGATCTTGCGGCCTTCTATCCGGTCGTATCCCGCCTGGTAGTCAATGGCCACCCCCAATGGGGTGGGGCGGACCATGCGCACCGTCAGGGTTCCGGTGAACCCGGCCAACCCCGAAGCCATCTGGGCACAGCCCAACAGGTCGTCGAAGGCGGCAGCCACGAAGCCTCCGTGGACACACCCGGGCGGTCCCTCATAGGCCGGACCGTAGGTGGCCCGACCACAGGTGAGGTCTCCATCCACCCATGCCTGCATGGGCGGGGCCAGGGGGTTGGAGCGACCTGAGATGCCGCTGCGCTCGGCGAGGACGGCGTCTGGCCCACCGGCCAGGGCTGCGCCACCCCGCGCCGCCAGGCTGGGCAACTCTGCGATGCTGTCGGCCAGGTCGCCAGCCGCTCTGGCTAATCGGTCCAGGCGGGCCGGGTCGAGCGTCTCGGGATCCAACAGCGCGACGGCCTCGGTCAACTGGCGGACCGACTGGGCCAGGCGATGCTTGGCTCCTCGGGAACCGACAGGGGCCGGAGCGCCGGATATCCAGAGGCCCCGGGCATCATCTGGCAGGGTGCCGGCCATCAGATGGAACGCTCTTTGCCCTCCCAGTAGGGATCTCGGAGTTTGCGCTTGTAGAGCTTTCCGCTCGGGTCCCGAGGCATCTCGGCGATGAAGTCCACGGACCGGGGCACCTTGTACCCGGCCACCCGATCCCTCAGAAAAGCCAACAGCTCGCCGGCCAGATCGTCTCCCGGGGTGACCTCGGCCGCCGGCTCGATGACCGCCTTGACCTGCTCGCCGAAATCGTCGTCGGGAATTCCGAACACCGCAGCGTCGCCGACCTTGGGATGGGTCAGAAGCTCGTTCTCAACTTCGGCCGGGTAGATGTTGACACCCCCGGAGATGATCATGTCGGACTTGCGGTCGCATAGGTACAGGTACCCGTCGGCGTCGAGGTAGCCGACGTCGCCGACGGTGAAGAAGCCGTCCCGGCGGTTGGCCTCGGTCTTGTCCTTGTCCTTGTGATACTCGAAGTTGGCCAGGGCCAGGCTCATGTACACCGTCCCGATCTCACCGGTGGCCATGTCGTGGCCGTCTTCGTCCAGGACGCGGATCTCCGAGTTGGGCCAGGGCCGACCCACCGTGCCCGGATGGTCAATCCATTCTTGCGCTCCGACCTTGGTCCCCCCTCCCTCGGTGGCGGCGTAGTACTCGTCGATGGAGTCACCCCACCACTCGATCATGCGCCGCTTGATCTCGGGGGGACAGGGGGCGGCGGCGTGGATCATGTGACGCAGCGACGAAACGTCATAGCCGGCCCGGACCTCATCGGGCAGGGCCAGCATGCGGTGAAACTGGGTCGGCACCATGTGGCTGGTGGTCACCCGGTAACGGTCGATTCGCTCCAGGGTGCCCTGCGGGGTCCACTTGTCCATGAGGACGACGGTGTGACCCAGATGCAGCGAACATGCGGTGAACATCAATACCGCGGTGTGGTAGAGGGGTGACACGGTCAGATGCACGTTGCCGTCGTGGGGGGTGATGCCGAACAGTTGAAGCAGCCCGGTGTAGGTGCCAGCCGGACCATCGGGGTCGGCGCCCAACAGCTTGCGTCGAACCCCTTTGGGCCTCCCAGTGGTGCCCGATGTGTAGTGCATGGGAGCACCCGTAGTTCGGTCCGGCGGCGTGTCCCCGGACTGGCCAGCCACCAGGTCGGTAAAGGATGAGAATCCGGGAACCTCCCCGACGGCGAAGCATTGGGAAGGGTCCAGTCTGACCTCTGCCCCAGCCTTGGCCAGTTGTTCGGCGAATCGCTCGTGACCGATGACCGCCTTGGCCTCGCTGTCGGCGAGAATGTAGGCGATCTCAGGACCGGTCAGGTGGTGGTTGATCGGGGTCAGGTACCAGCCCGACTGCATTGCGGCCATGTACAGAGCCAACATTTCGACGCCGTTTGGCACCACGGCGGCCACTACGTCGCCGGTGCTCACTCCCCTGGACCTAAGTCCTGTTGTTATCTGGTTGGCCAGCTCCAGGAGCCGACCGAAGCTGACCTCGGCACCGTCGGGCTCCACCACGGCCAGACGATGGGGCTCTTGCCTAGCCAGTTGCCAGAATCCTGTTTCGGCCATGGTGGTCCTTTCGCCGGTTCGATGTGGTCAACGGTGTCGCCGGCCACGTTAGCGGGTTGCGCCGGAAACGAGAACGTGTTTCGATTAGCCAATGCAAGCCGGCCCGCCGCTACCCTCCCAGATCGAGCCCTGCTAGTGGACGATCTCGATGTTCTTTCCGCCCCCAACATCTTGGAGTACCCCTATACCCGCACCACAGGACCGGTTATCGGAAAGTTCATGACCGGCCTGCGCCAGGGCCGGATCCTCGGGGTGCGAATGTCGGATGGGACGGTCATGGTCCCGCCCACCGGCTACGACCCGGTGACGGCTCATACGCTCGACGAGATGGTGGAGGTGGGCCAGTCCGGGGAAGTGACCACTTGGGCCTGGGTTCATCACCCCCGTCCCAACCACCCCTTGGATCATCCTTTCGCCTGGGCTCTCGTCCGCCTGGATGGCGCTGCCACTGGTTTCCTCCACGCCGTTGACTGCCCCTCGGAGTCGGCCATGGCTACCGGCATGAGGGTCAGCGTGCGCTGGCGCCCGGAGCGGGTGGGCGAGATCGGCGACATTGAGTGCTTCGTTCCGGAAGGAAAGCCGTGAGTCCGACGGCCGGCCCAAGCGAACGGTCCCCCCAAGAAAGCGATGACGTGGAGGAGGTGCGTAGCATCCGGGCCCCGGTCCGCATCGAGTACGAGTACATTGCCGGCAAAGCCATGACCCGGTTCCTGCGGGGCATGGAAGCGGGACACATCATGGGCCAGCGCTGTCCCAGCTGCTCCAAGGTCTACGTGCCCCCCCGGGGCGCGTGTGGCTCGTGTGGGGTACCCACCGAGGAGGAGGTGGAGGTGTCGGGCCGGGGCACTGTGACCACTTTCTGCGTCGTCAACGTCCCGTTTCGGGGCCAGCGTATCGAGATCCCCTACGTCTCGGCCACCATCTTGTTGGACGGGTCCGACATCGGTTTCATGCATCTGATCCAGGAAGTTGACCCAGCGAAGGTGCACATGGGCATGAGAGTGGAGGCGGTGTGGGTACCCAAGGACGAACTGTCCCCCAGCCTGGAGAGCATCGCCTACTTCCGGCCTACCGGTGAGCCCGATGCCGAATACGCCCGCTACAAGGAGTACGTCTGATGCGCGATGTGGCCATAGTGGCCTTTGCCCAGTCCGAAGTGGTTCGCCGAGAACCCCGGACCGAGGTCGAGATATGCATGCCCGTAGTGGCCGAAGCAATCGAGGCTTCAGGGCTGGGGCGCAAGGAGATCGGCTTTACCATGTCGGGGAGTTGCGACTATCTGGCCGGCATTCCTTTCGCCTTCGTGTCCGGGCTGGACGCTGTCGGAGCCTGGCCCCCCATCCAGGAAAGCCACGTCGAGATGGACGGGGCGTGGGCCGCATATGAGGCGTGGACCCGGCTTCAACATGGGGATCTGGACTCTGCCCTGGTCTACTCCTTCGGCAAGTCCTCGCTCGGGCCCCTGCCCGACGTGTTGACCCTGCAGTTGGATCCCTACTACGTGGCGCCGCTGGGCATCGACTCGATCAGCCTGGCCGCCCTGCAGGCTCGGGCTTGGTTGGACTCGGGCCACGATGAAGCAGAGATGGCCCAAGTGGTGGCCCGCAGCCGGGCCCGGGCCAGGACCAATCCCAAGGCCCAGTTGAGTGGGGAGACCGATGTGGAAACCCTCATGGGCCAGGACTACCTGGTGTCACCCTTGCGTCGCCACGACTGCCCGCCTATATCCGACGGGGCCGTGGCCGTGGTGCTGGCCTGTGACGACCTGGCCCGGCGCATCTGCTCTCGCCCTGCGTGGATCACAGGATTCGATCACCGCATCGAGGCCCACAGCCTGGGGGTGAGGGACCTGGCCCGATCGGCCTCCACAGCCGAGGCGGGACGTAGGGCCGGCCTGGGCCCGGTGGATGTGGCCGAGGTTCATGCCCCCTTTTCGTTCCAGGAACCAATCCTGACCGAGGCATTGGGCTTGGGCGCCGGGGTGGATGTGAATCCTTCGGGAGGGGCTCTGGCCGGGAATGTGGTCATGGGAGCAGGCCTGGCTCGCATGGGAGAGGCGGCCCAACGGGTCATCGATGGCGGCGCCGATCGCGCTGTGGCCCACGCCACGTCGGGCCCGTGTCTCCAGCAGAATCTGGTCTGCGTTCTCGAGGGGGGAAGATGACCGAGCGCTGTGCCGTGGTGGGAGTAGGCCAGACCCGGTACTCCTCGACCCGGGGAGATGTCTCGATCGCCGGCTTGGTCCGGGAGGCGGCGCTGGGAGCTTTGTCCGACGCCGAGCTGGACTGGTCCGATATCGACGCCGTGGTCATTGGCAAGGCCCCGGACATGTTCGAAGGGGTGATGATGCCCGAGCTGTACCTGGCCGACGCCCTTGGGGCGGTGGGCAAACCCATGCTCCGGGTCCACACGGCCGGCAGCGTGGGGGGATCGACATCCCTGGCGGCCGCCAGCCTCATCCAGGCCGGGATACACCGCCGGGTGCTGACGGTGGCCTTCGAAAAGCAGTCGGAAGCCGACGCGATGTGGGCCCTGTCGCGCCCGATGCCCTTTGCTCCCCCGACCCTGGCCGGAGCCGGAGGGTACTTTGCCCCCTTGATCCGGGCCTATATCCGCCGCTCGGGCGCGCCCGACCACATCGGCATAATGGTCGCCCTCAAGGACCGGCAGAATGCTCTCAAGAACCCATTGGCCCACCTGCGCATGGAGGACATCTCCTTCGAGATGATTCAGGATTCGGCCATGCTGTGGGACCCGATCCGATATCTTGAGACGTGCCCATCCTCGGACGGAGCGTGTGCCATGGTGCTAAGCGACGAGGCCGGTGCGGCCCGCTCGGCTCGCCCGCCAGCCTGGGTGCTGGCCACCGCCATGCGATCGGAGCCGACCATGTTCGCGGGCCGAGATGCCGTCAATCCCCAAGCGGGGAAGGACTGTATCGCCGACATCTACCGCCAGGCCGGGATCACCAACCCCCGCCAGGAGATCGACGCGGCAGAGATATACGTGCCCTTCAGCTGGTATGAGCCCATGTGGATGGAGAATCTGGGCTTTGCCCCCGATGGTGAGGGATGGAAGATGACCGACGAGGGAGCCACCGCCATCGACGGTGACCTGCCGGTCAACATGTCTGGCGGCGTGCTGTCGTCCAATCCCATCGGCGCCTCAGGCATGATCCGCTTTGCCGAGGCGGCCCAGCAGGTCCGCCATCAGGCGGGGGAGCACCAGGTCGAGGGGGCCAGACGGGTGCTGGGCCACGCCTATGGAGGGGGATCGCAGTTCTTCTCCATGTGGCTGGTGGGAAGCGACAAGCCCTGAACGGAGTCCACGTGGCCTTTAAACCAAGTTCAACGAAAGGCTGAGACAACCATGAATGGGTTCCTGGAGGGAAAGTCGATCGCGGTGACCGGCGCGGGCCGCGGAATTGGCCGGGCCGTGGCCCTGGCCTGCGCGGCCGAGGGGGCCAACGTCGTGGTCAACGACTACGGCGTCGGCATGCACGGGGAGGATCCCACCAGCGAGGTGGCCGATGACGTGGTCGCCGAGATCGAGGCGGCCGGGGGAACGGCCGTGGCCGTAGCCGACTCGGTAACCGAGATGGAGGCGGGCCGGCGCATCGTGGCGGCGGCCGTCGAGCGCTGGGGGCAGATCGACGGAGTGGTGTGCGTGGCCGGCATCTTGCGGGAGCGGATGTTGTTCAACATGTCCGAGGATGAGTGGGATCCAGTGATCGCAACCCACCTCAAGGGAACCTTCACCGTATTCCGGGCCGCGGCCGAAGTCATGCGCAAGCAGCAGTCGGGTTCCCTGGTGGCCTTCACCTCGGGAGCGTTCGCCGCCAGTGTGGCCCAGGCCAACTACTCAGCGGCCAAGGGCGGGATCGTGTCCCTGGTGCGAAGTGCTGCGGCCGGGATGAACCGCTATGGGGTAACGGCCAACGCCGTGGCCCCCATCGCCCGCACCCGCATGGCGGCTGATGTCCCCATGGCCCTGGCCGAGATGGGCGAGGCGGAGGACGTGGCCCCCATGGTCGTGTACCTGCTCTCCGATAAGGCCCGGCACATTTCGGGTCAGGTATACACCGCGGTGGGGAACAAGATCGCGGTATGGAACCAGCCTCGCGAGGTGCGGGCCATGTACAGCGAAGGACGCTGGACTCCGGCCGGGATCGCCGCCCGTATCGATGCTGCCATCGGTCAGGAGGAGATGCCGATCCTGGCCCAACTGGAGGCGTACCGCAAGGCGGCCGCGGCCCAGGAAAAGCCCAACGCCTGATGCCCCAGTGCCCGCCCGCCCACGGGCTTTTGGCCGGCCGCACCGTCCTGGTCACGGCCGCGGCAGGGACCGGTATCGGTTCGGCCACGGCCCAGCGCTGCGCCGAGGAGGGGGCCCGAGTCGTCATCAGTGATCGCCACATCCGGCGCCTTGAGGAAACCGCTGACGAGCTGGATCGCCTTACGGGGACCAGGCCGCTCGCACGGGCCTGTGATGTGACCGATCAAGCCCAGGTGGATCGGCTGTTCGCCGAGGTGGGCGAAGCCACCGGGGGGATCGACGTGGTGGTGAACAATGCCGGACTCGGGGGAACGGCGGAGGTCGCCACCATGACCGATCAACAGTGGTACTCGGTGATGGACGTCACCTTGAACGGCACATTTCGCTGCACGAGGGCTGCGGTCAATCACATGGTTCCCCGGGGCGGCGGAGTCATAATCAACAATGCCTCGGTCATCGGGTGGAGGGCCCAGGCGGGCCAGGCCCACTATGCCGCAGCCAAGGCCGGAGTGATGGCCCTGACCCGCTGCGTGGCGATGGAGGTTGCTCCCCAAGGAATCCGGGTCAATGCTGTGGCCCCCAGTCTGGTCATGCACCCCAACTTGTCCAAGGTCACCAGCGAGGAGCTTTTGGAGGAGTTGACGGCACGAGAGGCCTTTGGCCGTTCGGCCGAGCCGTGGGAGGTGGCCAACGTCATCGTCTTCCTGGCCAGTGACTACTCGAGCTACCTCACCGGTGAGGTGATCTCGGTTTCCAGCCAACACCCGTAGTGGGGAACGGCGGCCGGCCCTATTCGCGCCCGCCTTACTCGTGCCCGCCTTACTCGTGCCCGCCCTTATCAGCGTCGCGGTCCTACCGGTGCCCTGGCCCGCCGGCGGGCTCGGCGTTGGACGCGCCCAGGTAGGCGGGGAGTTCGCCTCCGCCGTGAACCATGAGGTTTGCGCCACTGATGTAGGCGGCTCGGCCCGAAGCCAGGAACAAGCAAGCCTGGGCCACGTCGTCCGGCTCTGCCAGACGTCCTAGCGGGACGGTGGCCCCCACCGCGGCGATCCCTTCGGCATCGCCGTAGAAAAGGTGGGACTGCTCAGTGTGCACCATGCCGGCCACAACGCAGTTGACCCGGACCTTGGGGGCCCATTCCACGGCCAGGGTCTGGGTCAAATTAGCCAGTCCCGCCTTCGCTGCCCCGTAGGCCGCGGTGCGGGGGGACGGCCGGGTACCGCTCACGCTGCCGATGTTGATTATCGACCCGCCGTGATCCTGAGTTTGCATGACGGCGTTGGCCCTCTGGGCAAAGTTCAGCGGGGCGAGAAGGTTCAAGGCGATGATTGAAGCCGAGAACCGGTCCGAGGCATCGGCGGCTGCCATGGGGGGTGAGCCCCCTGCATTGTTGACCAACACGTCGAGGCGCCCGAAGCGGCTCATCGTCTCGTCCATCACCTTGGCGATGTCGTCGCCTTCCCGCACGTCGGCGGCCACGAAGATAGCCCTATGTTCACTCCCTGGCGGCTCGCCAGCGGCATCGGACCTGTCGGGCGGACGACGGGCACACACCACTACGTCTGCGCCGGCAGAAAGGAATGCGCGGGTTATTCCCCGTCCCACGCCGCGGCACCCGCCGGTGACGATGACGACCTGGCCGGCGAAGTCCACCGCCTAAAACTAGCGGAGGTGGCTCCTATGGCCTACCTTGCCAGTAGGAAACTGACTCTCTATCAGAAAGTGTTGGATGAGCATCAAGCACGAAGTGTCTAACGGGGTGGCCGAAGTGGTCATGGACTTCCCACCGGTCAATGCGCTGGCGGTGGCGGCCTGGTTCGAGCTGGCCGAGACGGTGCTCGGCCTGGGCCGGGATCCGGGTGTCCGAGCCCTGGTCCTGGCCGCCCAGGGCCGAGGGTTCTGTGCTGGGGTTGACATCAAGGAGATGCAGGCCACCGAGGGATACAGCGCCTTGGTGGGAGCCAACAAGGGCTGCTTTGCCGCATTTGCCGCCATCTACGATTGTGAGGTCCCCGTCATCGCCGCGGTGAACGGCTTCTGCCTGGGGGGAGGCATCGGACTGGTGGGCAATGCCGATGTGATCGTGGCTGCCAGCGACGCCACCTTCGGGCTGCCCGAGGTGGACCGGGGGGCCCTGGGGGCCGCCACCCACCTGGCCCGACTGGTTCCCCAGCACAAGATGAGGTCCATGGTCTACACCAGTGCCACGGCCACTGCCGCCGAACTGGCCGCATACGGCTCGGTGCTGGAGGTGGTAGAGCCGGCCCAGCTGCGGGCCCGGGCCCGGGCCGTGGCCGACCTCATTGCCACCAAAAGCCCGACAGTGATCCGGGCCGCCAAGCAGTCCCTCAACGGGATCGACCCGATCGATGTCAAGCGCAGCTATCGCTACGAGCAGGGTTTCACCTTCGAGCTCAACCTGTCTGGGGTGGCCGACGAGGCCAGGCAGGCCTTCGTCGACAAGCGCGACGCGCGGTTCACCAAGTGAAGCGTCACTCCCGGTGAACAAGGTGGTTTCGGCTTCCGAGGCGGTGAGCCAGCTGCGCGATGGTATGACCATCGGCATCGGCGGGTGGGGGTCGAGACGCAAGCCCATGGCCCTGGTGCGGGCACTGTTGCGATCGGATATCAAGGATCTCACCATCGTCTCCTATGGCGGCCCGGACGTCGGCCTGTTGTGCGCCGCAGGAAAGGTGGCCAAGGTGGTCTACGGCTTTGTGTCGCTTGATTCCATTCCCCTTGACCCCCACTTCCGCCGGGCCCGCCAGGAAGCCCGGATTGGGGCGGTCGAGCTGGATGAGGGCATGCTGCAGTGGGGCCTGTACGCCGCCGTCCTGCGCCTACCTTTCCTGCCCACCCGTTCGGGACTGGGCTCTGACGTCATGGCCATCAACCCCGATCTGGCCACGGTGACCTCCCCCTACGGGGGCGAGGAGTTGGTGGCCATGCCCGCCATCAAGCTGGATGCCGCCCTGGTCCATATGAGCCGGGCCGACGCCGTGGGCAATGGTCTTTACCTCGGACCCGATCCCTACTTTGACGACATGTTCCTCATGGCCGCCGACCTCAGGATCATGTCGGCCGAGAGTGTCCTGGCCCCCGGCGAGTTGAGCGGGGCGGGTCCGATCCAGTCCGTCATCGTCAATCGCATGATGACCGACGCCGTAGTGGAGTCACCGGGGGGGGCCCATTTCACCTCTTGTGTTCCCGACTATCCCAGGGACGAGTCCTTTCAGTTGGCCTACGTCAAAGCAGCAGCCGACCCCGGATTGTGGGAGGACTTCACGGCCCGCTACCTGGATGTGGACGAGGCCGCCTACCAATCGGCGGTGGGCCGGTGAGCACTCTTGCAGGGGAGGCGACCCGGGCGGAGGTGTGCGCGCTGGCCTGCGCCCAGGTGTGGCGGGGAGACGGCGAAATACTGGCCAGCGCCTTTGGCACCGCCCCCGCCATTGGCGCCCGGCTGGCCAGGGCCACCTTCGAGCCGGACCTGGTTCTGAGCGACGGCGAGGCCTACCTGATGAGCGGCGTCCCGGCATTGGGCCAAGCGCTTCTTCCCGGCGTGGCCCAGGGTGAGGTGGCGGTGGAGGCGTGGATGCCATTTCGTCGGGTATTCGATCTGTTGTGGTGGGGGAGGCGTCACGTGATGATGGCTCCGACCCAAGTCGACCGATTCGGCAATCAGAACATCTCCTGCATCGGGCCGTGGGATCATCCCAAGGCCATGCTCATTGGGGTTAGAGGGGCGCCGGGCAACACCATCAGCCACCCGACCAGCTACTGGGTGGCCAAGCACTCGCCTCGCTCTTTCGTGGCTGCCGTCGACATGGTGTCCGGCGTGGGTTACGACCGCGCCGGAGATCTGGGGGAGTCGGCCCGCTTCCATGAGATCAGGGCTGTGGTCTCCAATCTGGGAGTGTTCGACTTCGGGGGCAGCGACCACACCATGCGTGTGGTGTCGCTTCACCCTGGTGTCGTCGTTGATGAGGTGGTTGCTGCCACCGGCTTCGAGCTCGACATCCCCGAGGTGGTACCGGAGACCCCACTGCCCAGTCCCAAAGATCTCGAGCTCATTCGCCACCATATCGATCCCGGCAACGCCCGAGCCTCGGAGGTTCCCAATTAGCCCTGACCTCGTCGAGCGCCGGGACCCGCTGCATACCCGCATCTGTGACCTATTCGGGATCCGCTATCCGCTGGTCCAGACCGGCATGGGCTGGGTGGCCGGAGCTCGGCTCACTGCTGCCACCAGCGCGGCAGGGGGGCTGGGCATCCTGGCCGCCGCCACCATGACCCTGACGGAGATGAAAACGGCGGTCAACGAGGTGAGGGATCGCACCGGCGCCCCTTTTGGCGTGAACTTCCGCACCGATCAATCCGATGTCGAGGACCGGGTCAACTTCCTCATTGAGGCGGGGGTGAAAGTGGCCAGCTATGGCCAGGCACCCAGGCCGGAGCTGATGGCCCGATTGGCAGACGCAGGTGTGGCCAATGTTCCCACCGTGGGGGCACGTCGCCATGCCGAGAAGGTGGCCGAGTGGGGGGCCGACGCCGTGATCGCCCAGGGTGCCGAGGGGGGAGGCCACACTGGGAACGTTCCCACCTCCCTGCTGGTGCCCCAGGTGGTGGATGCGGTGGACATCCCGGTATTGGCGGCCGGCGGCTATTTTGACGGGCGAGGTTTGATCGCCGCTCTGGCCTACGGGGCCGAGGGGGTGGCCATGGGGACCCGATTCTTGCTCACCAGCGATTCCACGGTGCCTGACAACGTCAAGGAGATGTACCTGGCCCGGTCCGTCAATGACACGGTCGTGACCAAGTGCATCGACGGGGTTCCCCAGCGGGTCATCCGCACTGCCCTGGTGGAGCGCCTGGACGGGGTCGGGCCCTGGCTAAGTTTGGGGCGCTCGGCCCGCAATGCCCTGGCCTTTCGCCGCATGGCAGACAGCCGCCCCCTCGATCTGGTGCGAGAGGGATTGGCTATGCGCAAGAGCCAGTCGTTGAGTTGGGCTCAGCTGATGATGGCGGCCAATGCCCCCATGATGACCAAGGCCGCACTAGTGGAGGGCAATCCCGACGTCGGGGTGCTGCCCACCGGGCAGGTTCTCGGGGTGGTGGACGACCTGCCTACGGTGGCCGAGCTCATAGAGCGAATCCTGGCCGAGGCCCACGATGTCCTTGCCCGCCTGGGGGCCAACCGGACGGGCTGATGCAACTGGCCAACACTGGGCCAGAGCGGCGGGGGACAGACGGGCGAAGCCAGGCCGGCGCCGGGGCCAGACGGCCCGTCCCTCAGAGTCTTTCGATGATGGTGGCATTTGCCATGCCGCCACCTTCGCACATGGTCTGTAGGCCCCATCTACCCCCGGAGCGTTCCAGCTCGTTGAGCATGGTGGCCATGATCCGAGCCCCCGAGCAGCCGGTCGGATGGCCCAGGGCGATGGCTCCCCCGTTGGGGTTCACCCGAGCCATGTCGGGGTGAAACTCCGACGCCCAGGCCAGTACCACCGAGGCAAAGGCCTCATTGATCTCGATCACGCCCATGTCCTCCAGCGACATCTTGGCCTTGGACAAGATGAGTGACGTCGCCGGGATCGGGGCCGTCAGCATGATGACCGGATCATTGGCGGCCACGGCGAAGGCGACAAACCGGGCCCTTGGGCGCAGGCCGAGCCGGCCGGCCCGCTCCTCGCTCATGATCAGCACGGCGGCGGCGCCGTCGCTTATTTGGGACGAGCTGCCCGCAGTGATGGATCCATCGGCCCCGAATGCCGGGCGGAGACCGGCCAGTATTTCGTAGGTGGAATTCGGGCGAACGCCCTCATCGATGTCGACTAGACGAGGTTCCGGCTCTTGCAGTACTGCTTCTTGCGTTCCCGACTCCGTTGGCACCGCTTTTTGGCCTAGCACCGGTTCTTGGGCCGGCACCTCGATGGCGATGATCTCATTGTCGAAGCGTCCCTCTGACGCAGCTCGGGCGGCTCGGTGATGAGACTCGACCGACAGTTCGTCCATGGCTTGGCGAGAGACCTGCCACTTCTGGGCGATGCGCTCGGCGGAAAGGCCCTGATGGATGAATTCGAAACGCTTGGTTACCGTCGGTCCGTACGGCTGGCCTGGGCCCGGCTCACTGGTCGAGCCAATGGGGACGCGGCTCATGGACTCCACACCTGCGGCAATGACCACATCCATGGCACCCGCCATCACCGCCTGAGCGGCGAAGTGGACGGCTTGTTGGGCCGAGCCGCACTGGCGGTCAACAGTCGTGCCGGGGACGGTGTCGGGGAAGCCGGCGGCCAGGGCGGCGTTGCGCCCGATGTTCATGGCCTGCTCGCCCACGGTCATGGTGCAGCCCATGATGACGTCCTCGATCAGGGTAGGGTCCAGGTCGTTTCGCTCCACCAGGGCCCGAAGGGGAGCGGCGGCCAGGTCCACGGCGTGGATAGGGGATAGCGCTCCGTTGCGCTTGCCAATCGGCGTTCGGACGGCGTCGACGATCACGGCGTTGATCATGGCTCCATTGTGGCACTCCACTGGATGCGAATCTGTGGGGATGTCAGATTTACTAATCTGACCAATGCCTAACCGGTTCCTTGCCCAGCCGGTGCCGGACACATGTTGGATCAGAGGTGGGACGAGGACGGGGGAGCATTGTGGAGTCGCTGGAGACAATTGACTACAGCGAGGCTGACGGGGTGGCCTGGGTCACCCTCAACCGACCCGACCAGCACAATAGCTTCAATCGCGCCATGAACGATGAATTACACCGCGTTTGGCGCCATCTGCGGGTCAACGACGACGTATCGGTGGCCGTGCTGACCGGAGCGGGGGACAAGGCCTTCTGTGTGGGAATGGACCGGACCGAAAGCTACCCCCAGCCCTCTTCGCCCCTGATGATCGACGCCCCCGGCCCGCAGTTGGGCCCCAAGGGGGCGGACCTGTGGAAGCCGGTCATCGCCGCCGTCAACGGGATGGCCTGCGGCGGAGCCTTTTACATGCTGGGCGAGGTCGAGTTCATCATCGCTGCCGAGCACGCCACCTTCTTCGACCCCCACGTTACCTACGGCATGCCATCGGTATTCGAGCCCATGCTGATGTCAGGCCGTATGCCCATGGGAGAGATCATGCGCCTCAGCATCATGGGGAACCACGAGCGCATGTCGGCTCGACGGGCCTACGAGATAGGTCTGGTATCCGAAGTGGTGCCCGCATCCGAGCTCCATGAGGCGGCGGGTCGGGCCGCTGCAGCCATCGCCTCCCAACCCAGCGTGGCGGTGCAGGCCACGGTTCGAGCCACTTGGGCCGCGCGTCAGATGTCGATGGGCCAGGCCTTGGGCATAGCCCCCCAACTGGTCAGCCTGGGCAACGATGAGCAGGCCCTGCGCCAGGGCCAGGAACGCTTCGAGGCGGGACAGCGCATCGATTGGCGCCTTCGGTAGCAGGGCCGGTGGAGAGAGGATCCGTGGCAAACATTTTGAACCCGAAAGGACAGGCTTGTGATCAAGTTGGTAGCGATGATCAAGCGCAAGAAGGGCATGACGCCGGAGGCCTTCCATCGGTACTGGCGCGACGAGCACGGGCCCCTGGTCGCCTCCACCCGCAGCGGCTCCCACGCCCTTCGTTATGAACAGAACCACCGACCTCTGCATGACTACCGGGGCGACCAGGACACCGGCTACGACGGCGTAACCGTCCAGTGGTTCGAAAGTACGCAGGACTTCTATGCCTCCTTGGGCGAGCCCGACTATCCCTTGATCGAAGCGGATATCGCCAAATTCATCGACACCTCGGCCATGGCCTGGGTCCTGACCGAGGAGGCCGAAGTGGTCGTAGCCGGTCCGGGACCCTCAAGCTGAAGGCCCAAGTGCCGAAGGGTGGACGGCGGCCTTCTTGGTTGGACGGCGGCCTCCTTGGTTGGATGGGGTGCTGGTAAAGTGCGGATTAACCAGCGTGGGCTCTGGGATGCCGACCCTCATTCAACCCCGCCGGGGAGGATGGATAGGGACGGATGAACGAGGAGGGGATAAAAGTGCCGTCACGAATGCTCGATTTTCCGGTATGCGATGCAGACAACCACATGTACGAGACGCCGGAAGCCTTCACCCAGTTCTTGCCGCCGGAGTACGAGGGACTCATCAAGTACGTCGAGGTGAACGGCCGGATCAAGATCGCCGTGAACAACCGCATCAGCGACTACATCCCCAACCCGACCTTCGAGAGGGTGGCCGCCCCGGGTGCCCAGGAGGAGTACTTCAAGGTCGGCAACCCCGAGGGCAAGTCCCGTAGGGAGATCATGGGCAAGGGGATCAGGGCTCTGCCCGGCTTCTCCAGCCCTGAACCGCGCCTCAAGCTGATGGACGAGCTCGGCCTGGACCGGGCCCTGATGTGGCCCACGCTGGCCAGCCTCCTCGAAGAGCGTCTTCGGGACAACCCACCGGCCACTCACGCCGTGGTGCACGCCCTGAACCAGTGGATGCACGAGCACTGGTCGTTCGACTATCAAAGCCGCATATTTCCTACCCCGGTCATCACCCTGTGCATCGTTGAGAGGGCGATCGAGGAGTTCGAGTGGGTCGTCGAGCGAGGGGCCAGGGTGGTCCTGATCCGTCCGGCCCCGGTGCCTGGCTTTATGGGACCTCGCTCCATGGCCTTGCCGGAGTTCGATCCTTTCTGGGCCAAAGTGGCCGAAGCTGAGGTGTTGGTGGGGATGCACGCCTCGGATAGTGGGTACCAGCGCTATGCCAACGAGTGGGAGGGCGTCCGAGACGGCGAGATGACGCCATTCAAGGGCGGATCGGGCTTCGAGGCCATCACCGGGCACCAGGGCCGACCCATCATCGACACCATCGCCTCACTGATCGGTCACGGACTGTGCTCGCGATTCCCCACCTTGAGATTCACCCCGGTGGAGAACGGGAGCAACTGGGTACGTCCCCTGCTGGCAGACATGGAGCACGCCTGGGAGAAGAGCCCGAACTCCTTCGAGGAAAACCCCGTCGAAGTGTTCAACCGGAACATTTGGGTGCACCCGTTCCACGAGGAGGATCCCCGGGGTCTGATCGCCCTCCTCGGAGCTGATCGAGTGCTGTTCGGTTCGGACTACCCCCACCCCGAAGGCATGGCCGATCCCATCTCTTTTGTGGACGAGCTGGCCGGGCTACCCGATTCGGACGTGCGCAAGGTAATGGGGGGCAATCTGAACGGTCTTTTGGGCCTGGACAGCGCGGCCTGACCCGCCAGGGTTTACCTGACAGATCGTCAGGTCCGGTGGTAGCCTTCATCGCATGACGGAGCTCCCCAAGATCATCTCGGTCGATGACCATGTGGTCGAACCTCCCGGGGTGTGGCAGGACCGGCTCCCGGCTCGATTTCTTGAAGTCGGACCCCGCATCGTGCGCACCGCAGTCAAGGAAATGACCTTCGTGGGAGGAAAGTTCACTGCCGTGCCCGCCGAGGTGGGGGCGCCCGGGCCCATGGTGGACTGGTGGTTCTACGAGGACCTACGCCGCCCTCTCATCCGTTTGGATGCGGCGGTTGGTGTTCCCCGGGAGGAGGTGACTCTCACTGGAGTGACCTACGACGAGATGCGCCCCGGAGCATATGAGGTCAAGCCCCGTCTGGCGGACATGGACACCAACTGGATCGAAGCCTCCCTGTGCTTTCCGACCTTCCCCCGATTCTGCGGGCAGACGTTCATGGAGGCCAAGGATCGGGAGTTGGGCCTGTTGTGCGTAAAGGCCTACAACGACTGGATGATCGACGAGTGGTGCGCCGAGTCTGACGGGCGGCTCATACCCCTGCCTCTGATCCCCTTGTGGGACGCGCAGCTTGCAGCAGCCGAGGTCAGGCGTAACGCCGAGCGGGGGGCGCGGGCGGTCTGCTTCTCGGAGATTCCCCCCTACCTGGGCCTGCCCTCGGTCCATGACCAGTCCGGGTTCTGGGACCCGTTCTTTGCCGCCTGCGCCGAGACGTCCACCGTGGTGTGCATGCACATCGGGTCGTCATCCAAGATGCCTTCGACGTCGGCCGATGCTCCACCGGCGGTGGGCTCCACCCTGACCCATTCCAATGCCGGGTACTCACTGGTCGATTTTCTCTTCTCCGGCGTGTTGGTGCGGTTCCCCGACCTCAGGCTGGCCTACTCCGAAGGTCAGGTGGGGTGGATCCCTTACATCCTGGAGCGGGCCGACGTGGTGTGGGAGCAGAACCGAGCATGGGGCGGCATTGCGGACAAGGTGCCCGAGCGGCCCAGCACCTACTACTACCGCCAGGTCTACGGATGCTTTTTTGACGACGCCCACGGACTCAAGAACATCGAGGCGGTGGGGGAGGACAACATCACCTACGAGTCGGACTATCCCCACTCCGATTCCACCTGGCCCGAGACCCGTCAGATCGCCGAAGTCCAGATGAAGGACCTGACTGACGAACAGGTCTACAAAGTGGTCCGGGGCAATGCCATAAAGATGCTCGGCCTGAACCTGGACGACCCGAACCCCAACCGCTCGAGCCCGGACCGCGAGATTAGGGACAAGTAGTGCGGGGGGACCTCGAGTGGGGCAGCATCCCCGGCCTCGTCCGAAGTTCTGCCCGGCGGTTCGGTTCGTCTGAGGCCCTCAAGGACGGCCCGGTGGTCATGGACTTCATCGGACTGGCCCGAGGAGCGGCCGAAGTCGGCCGGGCCCTGATGGCGGTGGGCATCGAAGCGGGGGACCGGGTCGCCATCTGGGCCCCCAACGTGTGGGAATGGGTCGTGGCCGCTCTGGGCACCTTGGACATAGGCGCCGTGCTGGTGCCCCTCAACACCCGCTTCAAGGGTGACGAGGCGGGTTGGATACTGGCCCGGAGCAGAGCCAGGGTTTTGTTCACCGTCGATGGATTCCTCCGCAACGACTACGTCGCCATGCTCAGCGACTGGGGAGGAGGCCCGGGCACGGACCGCCCCGTTGTCGACTTGCCCCACTTGGAATCGATCGTGGTCATGAGAAGCGAGCAGGCGCAGCCCGCCGGCGCCGTTCGGGGCGCCGATGGTGTCCGAGCCGTCCCGGCCGTCTCATTGAGGAGCGATGGACCCATCTGGGATTGGATCTCGTTCCTGGCCCAGGCTGAGAAGGTGGGGCCCGAAGCACACGAGCTTCGGGCGGCGTCGGTGGGGCCGGAGGATCCGTCCGACATCATCTTCACTTCGGGAACCACAGGTCGGCCCAAGGGGGCGGTCATCACTCACGGCCAGAGCCTGAGGGTGTACAAGGTCTGGTCGGACACGGTGGGGTTGGCCCGTCACGATCGCTACCTGATCGTGAACCCCTTCTTCCACACCTTTGGCTACAAGGCGGGATTCCTGGCCTGTGTCATGCAGGGCGCGGTCATCCTCCCCCAATCCACCTTCGATGTCGACCAGGTTCTGGATCTGGTTCAACGGGAGGCGGTCTCGGTCCTGCCCGGCCCCCCCACCCTGCACCAAGCCATCCTCGATCATCCCCATCGTGACCGCTTCGACCTGTCGAGCCTTCGCATTGCGGTGACCGGCGCGGCCGCCATCCCGGTGGAAATGATCCGGCGCATGGGCCAGGAGTTGACCTACACGTCCATAGTCACCGCTTACGGCCTCACCGAGTCGAGCGGGACGGTCACCATGTGCCGGCCGGAGGACGATCCGGTGACCATCGCCACAACCTCGGGTCGGGCCATCCCCGACATCGAAGTGGTTGTGGCCGATGATTCCGGTTCGGAGGTGGAACGGGGGCATCCGGGTGAGATCCTGGTGCGGGGATACAACGTGATCAGCGAATATTTTGAGGACCCCGAGGCCAGCGCCGAGGCCATCGACGGGGAGGGCTGGCTCCACACGGGCGACATCGGGATGATGGACGACCGAGGCTATGTAACGGTGACCGACCGCTTGAAGGATATGTACATCGTGGGTGGGTTCAATGCCTATCCAGCCGAGATCGAAAACGCCCTCCTATCTTGTCCCGGAGTCGCCCAGGCCGCGGTGGTGGGCATGGCGGACCAGCGCCTGGGGGAGGTCGGAGCTGCCTTCGTCATCGCCCGTCCCGGAGCTGATCTCGACCCCGAGGCCATAGTGGCCTGGTGTCGGGATCACATGGCCAACTTCAAGGTTCCCCGTCGGGTCGAAGTCCTCGACTACTTGCCACTCAATGCCGGAGGAAAGGTCCTCAAATACGAACTGCGCCAGCGCCTCGTCGTGGGGAGATAAGGGTGTTCCCCGCGAGACCCGTTCGGGACGGGCCACGCTGCTCGTTCTGCCGGTTGGTGTGTCCGCCCGGTACGGCATAGGGTTAGAACGTGTTACAGAAACTGTCTCAAACCGACGAGCCATACCGACTACTCATCGGAGGCCATTGGGTGGACGGGGGGGAGGGCACCTACGACATCGTAAACCCTGCCACCGAGGAGGTCATAGGCGAGGCTCCCCAGGCATCGATCGATGACGTGGCCGCCGCCACCGAGGCGGCGCGAGAGGCGGCCCCGGCCTGGGCGGCCACCCCGGTCAGGGAGCGGTGTGCCCTGTTGGCCGCCACGGCCGACGCTCTGCGCCGGTGCAGCAACGACTTGTTGCCTCTGGTCCAGGCCGAGACCGGAGCCACCGTCTCGGTCGGAGCCGGTCTCCAGGTGCCCATGTGCACGAGCCGTTTCGACTACTACGCCCAGGCAGGTGTGATCGATCTCGACATCGCCCTGCCCCCGAGCGTGATGGGGGCCACTGCCCTCGCGCCCGGTGGGTTGATCGGGGGCGTGGTGGCTCGCCAGCCGGTGGGGGTGGTGGGCTGCATCTCGCCCTACAACTTTCCCCTCACCAATATTGCGGGCAAGATCGCCCCGGCCTTGGCTGTGGGCAACACCGTTGTGGCCAAACCGGCCCCCCAGAACCCCCTGGCTATTTTGGTCTTGGCCCGGATAATGGACGAGGTGGGCTTCCCCCCCGGAGTGGTCAACGTGGTCACCGGTTCTGGAGCCGAGGCGGGCCGGGCACTGACCGAGTCGCTTGACGTAGACATGATCAGCTTCACCGGGAGCACTGCCGTCGGACGCCAGATTTATGCCGCCGGCGCCCCCAATATGAAGCGGCTGTTGATGGAGTTGGGGGGCAAGGGGGCGTGCCTGGTCTTCGATGACGCCGACGTGGACAAGGTGATCACCGCCTTGGTCAGTGTGTGGGCCTTTCACTCGGGCCAGATTTGCACCGCCCCCACCCGGGCCCTGGTGCAGAGGGGGATCTATGACCAAGTGGTGAGTCGCCTGGGCCCGGCTGCCTCGAGCCTGGCCGTCGGGGACCCGCTGGACCCGGCCACCGTCGTCGGCCCCGTCATCAGCGCCGCCCATCGGGATCGCATCGAGGGTTTCGTCGCCTCGGGTGTGGCCGAGGGGGCCGAGTTGGTGGCAGGAGGAGTCCGTCCCCCCGGATTGGACCGGGGCTTTTATGTGGCCCCCACCCTGCTCGCTGGTTGTCGCAACGACATGGAGGCGGTGCGGGAGGAGATCTTCGGCCCGGTATTGGTCGTGGTGCCTTTCGACGACGAGGAAGAAGGTGTGGCTCTGGCCAACGACAGTCCCTACGGCCTGTACGACTACGTGTTTTCCACCGACACAGCCCGGGCCTACCGGGTGGCCCGAGCGCTGCGGGCGGGCAATGTCGGGATCAATACCGCCCAACGCAATCACGCCGCCCCTTTCGGCGGGTTCAAGATGAGCGGGATCGGACGTGACGGCGGCGAGTTCGGCCTACATGCCTACACCGAGATGCAATCGATCGTCTGGCCTGGCTGACCGGCGGATGGAGGCAAGGAGACAATGAGGGGAATCATTTTCAACGGGACCAGGGCCGAGGTAGTCAGCGGGCTGGAAGTCAGGGACCCGGGGCCCACCGAGGTCCGGATCCGGATCATGGCGGCCGGGGTATGCCACAGTGATCTAAGTGTGGTCAATGGCACCATACCCTGGCCCAGCCCTGCCGTTCTGGGTCATGAAGGAGCCGGGATCGTGGAGGAGGTGGGGGCGGCCGTTCGCTCGGTGGCCCCCGGGGACCACGTAGTGGTGGCCACCCTCGCCACGTGCGGGCACTGCAAGTGGTGCAACTCCGGCCATCCCACGTGGTGTCGATCGTCCATGGGCAACGTGACCCAGCCCTTTACCCTCCACGGCGAGCCCTGCTCCAACTTCGCCGCTGCTTCGGTCTTTGCCGAGCACACCGTCATATCCGAAGCTCAGGCGGTAAGGATCGATGCCGAGGTGCCCTTCACGTCGGCATGTCTCATCGGATGTGGGGTGGTCACAGGAGTGGGCGCCGTGCTCAATCGGGCACGGGTGGCTCAGGGCCAGACGGCGGCGGTATTCGGAGTTGGAGGCATCGGCCTAAACGTGATCCAGGCCTGCGCCATGTCGGGAGCGGCCCGCATCATCGCCGTCGACAACGTTGCGTCCAAGGAGAAGCTGGCCCGCCAGTTCGGGGCCAGCGACTTCATCGATGCCTCCCAGGTTGATGCCACTGCCGTTATCCGGGAGATGTTGCCCTTTAGCCCCGATGTGGCCAACGGCCCGTTCCGGGCCAGTGGCGTGGACTGGTCCTTTGACTGCGTGGGTCACCCCGCGGTCTTGCGCAATGCGCTCGACGTGCTCGATTGGGGTGGCAACTGCGTGATCATCGGAGTGCCGCCCCCCACCGCCGAGTTGACCATACCCATCACCTATTTCACCCACGTGGATCGGGGCCTGATGGGCTGTCGCTACGGCTCCATCCGACCCCATTACGACATCCCCTTGATCGTTGACCGCTACCGTGCGGGCCAGCTCAAGCTGGACGAACTGGTGTCCAAGACGTACCCGCTCGAAGATTTCGAACAAGTGGTGACTGACATGGAGGCCGGCCACCTGGCCCGTGGGGTCCTCACATTTTGACCCGAGAAGTACTGAACCCGGTGGCCATGAGCGGTGAGTTTGGCGATGTCTCCACGTTGCTGAGGGCGGTGGCCCGTAACTACCCCGATCACGAGGCCATCGTCGAGAGCGGCGCCCGGCTCAGCTTTGGCCAGTGGGCCGCCGCCACCGAGGCAACGGCCCGCTTCTTCCAGGACCTTGGGTTGGGGAGGGGCGACGTGGTGTGCCTGGTCCTGCCTCCCAGCATCGACTATGCCGTGGCCTACCATGCCGCCATCCGCCTGGGGGCCGTCACCTCGGGCGTCAATCCTCGACTGGGACCTGGCGAGGTGGCAAGCATCTTGGCTCGCACCCGTCCGTTGGTCATGGTGGTCGACGATGGAGCCGGTCCGGGTGCCCGAGCCGCACTGGACTGGGCCGCCTCCTCACCACCGGGTCCAGGTCGGCGGTCTGCTGTGGTGGATCGCGGCCTCCTCGCTGGATATCGCAGCGGCCCAGGCCCTTTGGACCCGGAGGAGCTGCTGCCCAGTGATCCGGTGGCCGTGGTGTGGACCAGTGGAACCACCGGAGTGCCCAAGGGGGCGATCTTCTCCCACGCAAACCTCAAGGCGGTGGCCGAAGGAGTCGGCGTGCTGTCCGAGCCCGGTGACCGGCGCCTTTCGCCACTGCCTTTTGCCCACGTGGGCTACATGACACGTGCCTGGGACGAGCTTGCCCACGTCATCACCACGGTCATCACCCCGAGCCCGTGGCGAGCAGGGGACTGCCTGGCCCTGATGGAGTCGGAGAGGGTCACGGTTGCCCAGGGCGTGCCCACCCAGTGGTCCTTGATGCTCGACCACCCCCGGGCCGCGACCACCGACTACTCCTGCCTGCGTCTCGCTGGGACCGGTGGCTCCACCGTTGCTCCCGCTCTGGTGGGGCGCATGCGAGCGGTGCTGGGCGTGCCCGTGGTGGTGCGCTACACCTCGACCGAGGCGGCCCTGACCACCGGCACGGCCGTCGGCGATGATGACGAACGGGTTGCCCTGACCGTGGGTCGCCCTGCCGGCAACGTGGAGCTCAAGCTGGTGGACTCCTCGGGTTCGACGATTCCCTCCCCTCAGGTGGGCGTGGTGTGTGTTCGATCCGGCGCCGTCATGGGCGGTTACTGGGATGACCCGGCGGCCACGGCTCAGGTTCTGGATGCCGATGGTTGGCTCCATACCGGCGACCTCGGCTTTCTCGACGGCGACGGCGACCTGACCCTGGTGGGTCGCCACATCGAGATGTACATTCGAGGGGGGTACAACGTGTATCCATCTGAGGTGGAAAAGGCGCTGTCGTCCCACCCGGCGCTGGCCCAGGTCGCCGTCATCGGTATAGCCGATCCGGTGCTGGGCCAGGTAGGACAGGCCTTCGTTGTCCTGGAGCCAGGAGCCGAAGAGCCGTCGTTGGCCGAGCTCCAGCACTTCTGCCGGCGCCACCTGGCCGACTACAAGGCTCCCGACTGCCTGGTGGTGCTGAGCGCCATGCCGGTCACCTCGATGTTCAAGGTCAACAAGGCCGAGTTAGCCAATTGGTCCGAGTCGACGTCGGAGCCGGAGCCGGCATCGGAGGCGGGCCGCGCCCACCACAGTGCTCCGCTATCGCAATCCGAGCCGGCCGGACCAAGTCTCAGGCCACAGCCAAAGGAGAAGGTGTGAAGGAATACGGGATCAAATTGGGATCGATGCTGTTCACCCTGGTGGAGCCTCACGCCGGCCATGAGGTCGAGTACAACCGCTGGTACGAACGGGATCACTTCTACGCCGGGTGCATGATCGGCCCCTTCAACCTGTCTGGGGGGCGCTGGGTGGCCACCCGGAGTTGCAAGGACTTGCGCTATCCGACATCGTCGCCGATAGTGCCCGATCCCCTGGCAGGGTCGTTCCTCTCGTTGTACTGGATCGAGAAGGGCCACCACGACGAGTGGAACCACTGGGCGGTGGACCAGGTCAACTGGCTGCACGCCAACGGTCGGATGTTTCCCGAGCGGGACCATATCCACACCCTCCTTTATGACTTCGATTGGGGCATCGAGCGCAACCCGGACGGGGTCTCGCCCGAGTTGGCCCTGGACCATCGCTATCCCGGGATGGTGGTGGTGGTGGGAGAGCTAAATGAGGGTGTCGAGCGATCCAGTCTGGACCGTTGGTATCAAACCGAGCACCTTCCTGCTCGCCTGGCCGGGTCATCGGTGGATCAGTGCCTGGCCTTTTCCCCCTTGCCCCTGCTGGCCGATGCCCCGGGCGATGTGCCCCGCACCGAGGGGGCCGAGCGCCGTTTCATGCACCTGTACTTCCTCGACGTCGATCCGGCCCAGGTGTGGACCGATCAATTTGCCGGGCATGGGGACGAGTTGGAGGCCACCGGGATGGCACGGCTCTTGTGGGCCTCGCCATTCTTGCCCACGGTTGTGGGAACCGACCGCCATACCGACGAGCTGAGATGACCGTGAGCCCGAGTCGCCACGATGGGAGTGTGGCCCTAGTCACCGGCGCCGCCTCGGGGATCGGGCGGGCCACCGCCGTCCGCCTGGCCGCCGAGGGGGCGCGGGTGGGATGCCTGGACCTGGCCGAGGCTGGCCTGACCGAGACCAGGGAGATGATCGGCGAGACGGGGGCCAAGGTCGAGTCCTGGGTCATAGACATCACCGACGAGAACAAGGTGGGCCAGGTGGTCGAAGAGGCGGCATCGGTGTTGGGCCCGCCTTCGGTCATCGCCAACGTGGCCGGGATCGGCAAATTCGCCCACACGGCCGACCTGACCCTGGCCGAGTGGGACCGAATCCTGGCGGTGAACCTGACCGGGACCTTTTTGATGTGTCGGGCAGCCCTGCCTTACCTGGTCGCCAACAAGGGGGCCATCGTCAACATCGCCTCCACCGCCGGGCTCATGGGCCAGCCCTACTCCGCCGCCTACTGCGCGTCCAAGGGCGGTGTGGTGCTCTTGACCAAGGCCCTGGCCATGGAGTTCGTCATGCAAGGGGTGCGGGTCAATGCCATAGCCCCGGGCGGCATAGAAACACCCATTATCGGTGATTTCTCTTTCCCCGAAGGCTCTCGCAAGCGGCTGTTCAACAAGATGCTGCCCCTGGAGCGTATGGGCCAACCCGAGGAGGTGGCGGCCCTGGTGGCCTACCTTGCCTCCGACGAGGCTCGCTACATGACAGGGTCGGTGGTGCCCATCGACGGGGGCATGACAGCCTGATGTCGGGGAGGGCAGTGGTGTGGGCAGGCCTTGGTATCAGGGCTGCATTATTGTCGGCGAGGCCTTGGTGTCGGCCCGACTGGCGAGCTCGTTCAGGTGGGCAGGGTGGCTGCGAAGCCTTGCCTGAAGAACGAACGACCGGCATAGAAGTCGCCCAGTTGGCCCGCCACCGAACCCGCCGTCCAGTGCTCCTCGGACTCGAAGCGGGCCTCGGCCACCGGGCCTGACATGACGGTGATCATCTTTCCCCACACGACAAAGAGCTGCCCCGAGATCGTGGCGGCGTCGGGGGAAGCCAGATAGGCCACCAGGGGGGCGACGTTGTCGGGGGCGAACGTGTCGAATTCCCCTTCCTTGGCGCTGAACATGTCCATCGATTCGGTCATCCTGGTCCGGGCACGGGGACAGATGGTGTTGACCGTCACCCCGTGCTTGGCCAGGGCCGCACCGGTCGACAGGCTGAGCTGGGCGATGCCGGCCTTGGCCGCGGCGTAGTTGGGTTGTCCCGGTGAACCGGCCAGACCGGCTTCGGAGGCCGTGTTGATGATGCGACCGTAGATGGGGGCCCCGGCTGCTTTGGACTTGTCCCGGAAGTAGACCGAGGCCCACTTTGACATGGCAAAATGCCCCTTGAGGTGGACTCGGATCACGTCGTCCCAATCCGCCTCGTCCATATTGAAGATCATCTTGTCCCGAAGGAATCCTGCATTGTTGACCAGGATGTCCAGGGAGCCAAAGCTCGACACGGCCCCCTCCACCATGGCCTGCGCTGCCTCGTAGTCGGCCACGTCGTCGTGGTTGGCCACGGCCCGGCCCCCGGCGGCCGTTATTTCGGCCACCACGGCGTCGGCCGGGCCGGATTGGGCGTCATTGCGGTCGTAGTCGTTTACCACCACGGTGGCACCCAGCCGAGCCAACTCCAGGGCCTCGGCCCGCCCCAACCCTCGGCCCGCTCCGGTGACGATGGCCACCTTGTCAGTTAACAATGCCACGTGGACTCCCTCCATTTCGCAAGAACAGTAACAGGTTGCCTTAGCAGTCTCGGCTGAGGATCAGGCCGCTGGTGGGTACCCCGGTGCCCGCTGTCACCAGTACGTTTTGGACGTCTGCAACCTGGTTGACCGAGGTACCCCGGACTTGGCGCACCCCCTCGGCGATGCCATTGACCCCATGGATGTAGGCCTCGCCCAACTGGCCGCCGTGGGTGTTGATGGGCAGCCCGCCACCTATTTCGATGTTGGCATCGGCGATGAAGTCCTTGGCCTCGCCCTGGCCACAGAAGCCGAACTCCTCCAGTTGGCACAGGACAAAGGGAGTGAAGTGGTCATAGAAGACGGCGGTTTGGATATCGGTCGGGCCAAGACCCGAGGTGTTCCACAACTGGCGGGCCACCAGGCCCATCTCGGGCAGGCCGGTGATGTCGTCTCGGTAGTAGCTGGTCATCATGTGCTGATCGGGGCCGGCTCCCTGAGCCACTGCCCGGATGACCGCCGGGGTCGGGGCCAGGTCACGGGCACGCTCGATGCTGGTGACTACCAGGGCCTGGGCGCCGTCACTTTCCTGGCAGCAGTCCAACAGGTGGAGGGGCTCTACGATCCAGCGCGACTCCTGGTGGTCGGCCAGCGTGATGGGCTTGCCATAAAAGAAGGCGGCGGGATTATTGGCGGCGTGGCGGCGATCGGCTACCGCCACCCGACCGAAGTCCTCCGATGTGGCCCCGTAGGAGTGCATGTAGCGCCGAGCGAACATGGCCACCCACTGGGCGGGGGTCAGCAGGCCAAAGGGGGCGTACCAGGAAAAGTGGGCGTTGTCGGCGTTGGGCGACGGCGGCCGGGACTGCACCCCCGAGCCGAACCGGTGACCGGACCGTTCGTTGAAGGCCCGGTAGCACACCACCACATCGGCCGAGCCGGTGGCCACGGCCATTGCCGCTTGATGGATGATCCCGCAGGCCGCTCCCCCGCCGTGGTGGATACGGGAGAAGAAGCTGAGCTGGCCCATGCCGAGAGTCCGGGCAATCTCGATCTCGGGATTGGTGTCGGCTGAGAAGGTGACCATACCGTCCACTTCGTCGGGCCTGATCCCGGCGTCGGACAGTGCCTTGCCGGTGGCCTCCACAGCCAGATGCAACTCGCTTCGCCCAGACTCTTTGGAGAAGTCGGTGGCCCCGATCCCGACTATGGCGGCCCGGCTTCCCATTAGGTTGGCTTCGGTCATGACCCCCTCCGGGGAAGGCACAGCACCACAGTGCCCGACACGTGGTCCCCCAGGCCGTTGGCCCCTCTGATCGAGATCTCGACGTTGCCCCCGGCACCGGGGTCGGCTTCGGCGTCGGTGGCGGTGACTTGGCCACTGAGCACCATGGTGTCGCCCGGGTAGTTGGGGGCACCCAGGCGTATGGAAATCCGCTTGACGGTGGCATTGGGCCCGGCCCAGTCAGTGACGAAACGTCCCACGAAGCCGTTGGTCGACAAGATGTTCATGAAGATGTCGGGTGCGCCCCTCTCCTGCGCCAGAGAGGGGTCATGGTGAACGTCTTGATAGTCCCGGGAGGCAATAGCCGAGGCCACTATAAGGGTCCGGGTCAGGGCTACGTCCAACTCGGGCAATGACTGGCCCACTTCCACGTCTTCGAAATCAAGCGATGACATGGGCCGACTCCTTGCTCTGGGAGGCGTGGCCCGCCTCGTCGTCCCCTGAGGCGTGGCCCGCCTCCTGGGGTTGTTCGGACATAGCCCGGAACTGGGGCAGGGTGAGCGCATCGTCGAACCGGGTGAATTCCACCTGGACGGCCAAGCCCACCGCCACGTCCTGGGGGGCTGTGCCCACGAGGTTGGAGACGAGTCGGGTACCTTCCTCCAACTCGATCAGGGCCACTACCAAGGGGTAGTCGAAAGCGGGAACCTGGGGGTAGTGATTGACCACGAAGGAATAGACCCGACCTCGCCCGCTGGCCACGACGGTGTCGGAGTCGAATGATCCGCATCGGGCGCAGGCCGGCTGGGGGGGATGGCGAAGGGTCAGGCACGAGGCGCAGCGCTGGATCAACAACTGGTGGTTCCTGGCCCCTTCGAAGAAGAAGGCATTGTCCTGTGTGATGGAAGGCCGGGGTCGGAGCTCTCGATCTGCCGACTCCTGAGCCACCCCTGACTCCGAGCTCGAAGCCGGGGGAGCCGATGAGCCCGGAGGAACGGGGGGGCGGAATTTGAGGATGCGGAACATCATGGTGGCCACCACGTCCCCCGACCCATCGACGAAATCACTGCGAGTGGTCATGAAGTGGCCCACCCCCAATCCGGTGGACTTCTCCTCCGACACCGACTCGATGACCGAGCGACGCGACAGCCTGTCACCGGGATGCAGATCCCGGAAGTACTCCTGCTCGCAGTTGGTGGCTACTACCGACGTGAACCCGGCCTGGTTCAACAGCTCCATGATGCGGTCATGGGCGCTGTCAGCGTCATGGGCACCGTTAGTGTCATTGTCGCCTTCATTGTTCTCGGCCGGGGTCGAGGGGGACAGGCCCCGCATGGTCCAGGCCTGGAGCATGGCAGGCGGGGCGATGATCTGGCCGTGAATGGATGCCGCGGCCGCCTGGGCATCAAGGTAGATGGGGTTGGTGTCGCCAATGGCATGGCACCAATGCCGGATCATGGGAACGTTGACCGGATCATGGCTCAGTTCTATAGGTCCCGTTGTCATTCCCTCACAGGCGCGAAGTTGGTCAACGAAGGTCGGGTCAGGTGAAGTCATGATCCTCAAGATCCTTTAGGTTCGGGGCAGGCCAAGGACGCGTTCTCCGATGACAT
>JBOGIG010000138.1:0-1980 GCA_050742455.1 Acidimicrobiales bacterium | reverse complement strand
TTTTCCCTGGTGGCCCCGCTGTCCTTCGGCGTGGGCACGGTGGTCATGGAGCAGTGGAGCGCCGAGGATACCTTGCGCCTCATCGAGCGCCATGGCATCACCCACACTCACATGGTCCCAACCATGTTCCACCGCTTGCTGTCCCTTTCCGACGAGGTGCGCCACGCGGCCGACCTGTCTTCGCTGCGCCTCGTGATCCACGGCGCCGCTCCTTGTCCGGTAAGGGTGAAACAGCGCCTCATCGACTGGTTGGGACCCATCGTGATGGAGTACTACGCCGCGACCGAGGGAACGGGCTGCTGGGTGGACTCGGCCACGTGGCTTGCCCACCCGGGCACGGTGGGTAAGCCGGTGGACGGCCAGGTCAGGATCGGCGACGATAGCGGCGCCCCGGTGGGGACGGGAGAGGTCGGTCTGGTCTACCTGCGGGCTCCGGCCTCCGGTCGCTTCGAGTACTTCGGTGACCACGACAAGACGGAGGGCGCCTACCGGGGGGAGTACTTCACCTTGGGCGACATGGGCTACTCCGACGAGGACGGGTTCTTGTACCTCACCGATCGCAGCGCCAATCTGATCATCTCGGGCGGGGTGAATATCTACCCGGCCGAAGTCGACGCCGTGCTGCTGGAGCACCCAGCCGTGGCCGACGCCGCGGTGATCGGAGTTCCCAACCAGGAGTGGGGCGAGGAGGTCAAGGCAGTGGTCGAATTGGGCCCCGGCTTTGACGGCGACGACCGGCTGGCCCACGAGCTCATGGCCTTTTGCCGGGAGCGCCTGGCTCACTTCAAGTGCCCGCGCAGCGTGGAGTTCACCGATGCTCTGCCCCGCCAGGACAACGGCAAGATCTACAAACGACTGCTCCGGGACCGCTACAGGTCACCGGCCGGATAGGAGGAGGACCGATGTCGGGTTTGTGCCAGGGCCGGGTAGTGATCGTCACCGGGGCGGGGCGGGGCATCGGTCGGGGCCACGCCCTGGAGTTCGCCCGTCATGGGGCCAGGGTCCTCGTCAACGATCTGGGCGCCGAAGTGGACGGGACCGGCCGTTCGGAGGGTCCGGCCGGCGAGGTGGTGGATTTGATCCGGGCCGGAGGGGGCGAGGCCGTAGCCAACGGTGAGGACATATCCGATTGGGACGGGGCCAAACGGATGGTGGATGCCGCCATCGAGGCTTTTGGGGGCCTCGACGTCCTGGTCAACAACGCCGGGATCCTCAGGGACCGCATGGTCGTCAACATGGAAGAAGCCGAATGGGACGCCGTGATCAAGGTGCATCTGCGGGGCACGTTCGTCCCCATGCATTGGGCCACCCGCTACTGGCGGGACCGGTCCAAAGCGGGCGAAGAGGTCGACGCCCGCGTCATCAATACCTCGTCGGCCTCGGGGATCTACGGCAACGTGGGACAGACCAACTACGGCGCGGCCAAAGCCGGCATCGCGGCCATGACCGTGATTTCGGCCCTGGAGCTGGCCCGCTACGGGGTGACGGTCAACGCCGTGGCCCCCGGGGCCCTCACCCGCATGACCGAGAACCTGGCCCAAGTTCGCTCCAACCGGGTCGCCCGTGCCGCTCGGTCCGCCACCGGGTCGGAGCCGGCCGGAGTGGCATCCACCAACGGCGCCGGGAGCGTTACGGCGGATCCATCTGGTTCGAGTCAGGCCGCGGAGGCGGGGGCCGAGGCCCGAGATGTCGGATACCCAGGAGGTGATGAGGGGCACAAGTTCGATCCAGCATCGCCCGACAACATCGCCCCGTTGGTGGTGTGGCTGGGTAGCACCGAGTCACGACACGTGACCGGGCGGGTGTTCAACGTGCGGGGCGGTCACATCAGCGTGGCCGAAGGCTGGGTAGCCGGTCCCGCGGTGGACAAGGGAGCCCGGTGGGACCCCGAAGAGTTGGGAGCCGTGATCCCTGACCTGGTGAGCCGGGCTGCCCCCAACGCCAACATGCAAGGAGAGCGGGCATGAGCCAGGACGCCGA